>JBLIZO010000096.1:0-20828 GCA_048859965.1 Fluviibacter sp. | reverse complement strand
GCCGTACGCTGGATCTGTTGCTTGGCACCTCGCTCAAGATCTGTGGCGAAGTGGTGGTGCGCATTCACCAGAATCTGTTGTCACGTGCATCCGGTCTGGGTGAGATTAAACAAGTCCTGTCGCACGCGCAGTCGCTGGCACAATGCCATGAATGGCTGAACCGCAATCTGCCAGATGTGCCGCGTGTGCCTGTGGCTAGTAATGCCGAAGCAGCACGTCGCGCTGCCGAAGATCCAAGCATTGCAGCGATTGCCGGTGAAGCGGCTGCCGAGCGATATCAGCTGCCGCATCTGGCCAGCAATATCGAAGACGAACCGAACAACACCACACGTTTCCTGGTGCTGGGTCGTTTTGCTGCGGGCGTTTCAGGTCAGGACAAAACCTCGTTGATTCTTTCAACACCGAATCGCACCGGTGCGCTGCAAGCCTTGCTGGCGCCGCTGGCGCAAGCGGGTGTTTCGATGACCCGCCTGGAGTCACGCCCGGCCCGCCATGCGCTGTGGGAATACGTGTTCTTTGTGGATATCGAAGGTCATGCCGATTCGGAACCGGTCAAGAGCGCACTGGAGAGGCTGGCAGCGGAAGCGGCCTATTTGAAAGTGTTGGGTTCGTATCCAACGGCTGTGTATTGATTGGAGATCAACGCTATGAGTTTGCTCGACCACGCGCTGTCGAATATCCAGAAAATTGCACCCTATCAGCCCGGTAAGCCGATTACCGAAGTAGCGCGCGAGCTGGGCTTACCGGTCGAATCGATTATTAAACTGGCCTCGAACGAAAACCCGTTGGGCATGAGCCCGAACGCACGGGCTGCGGTTCAGGCGGCGATTGATGGCCTGGCGCGTTACCCGGATGATTTTGAACTGAAGGCAGCGCTGGCGAAACACAATGGTGTGAACGCCGATCAGATCGTTCTGGGTAATGGTTCGAATGATGTGCTGGAGCTGATCGCGCAAGTGTTTCTGGCACCGGGTCGTTCTGCGGTGTTTTCGGCGCATGCCTTTGCGGTGTACCCATTGGCCACCATGGGCGTGGGCGGAGAGTGTATTGCCGCTCCTGCCAAAGATTTCGCTCATGACTTGCCGGCCATGCGTGCCGCTGTGCGTGACGATACGCGCATTGTCTGGATCGCTAATCCGAACAATCCGACCGGTACGTTCTTGCCTTACGATGAATTGAAGGCGTTTATTGCCAGTCTGCCACGCGACATTATCGTGGTGCTGGATGAGGCCTATAACGACTATCTGGCACCGGAGCACCGTGCTGATACCACGGCTTGGCTCAAAGAGTTTGATCACCTGGTGATTACACGTACCTTCTCCAAGATCTACGGCATGGCCGGCTTGCGCATTGGTTTTGCGCTGGCTGGTGCCGCAGTGGCTGATCTGATGAACCGTGTGCGTCAGCCGTTTAACTGCAATAATCTGGCGTTGGCTGGTGCCATCGCGGCATTGGAAGATAGCGAGTTTCTGACGCAGAGCTATCAGCTCAACGCCGATGGCATGAAACAGATCGTGGCGGGCCTCGATTCGCTTGGCCTCAAGCATCTGCCGTCGCATGCCAACTTTGTAACCTTTCATGTTGCGGATGCCGCTGGCGTGAATCAGAAGCTGCTCCAGCAAGGGGTTATCATCCGCCCGTTGGCCGGTTATGCCATGCACGACTGGCTACGCGTGACGATTGGTACGGAAGCGGAGAACGCTCGCTTTCTTGACGCACTAAAAGTGGCGCTCGTCTGAGGGCGGAACAGAGGCGCGCCATGCATTTCAATAAAGTATTGATCTTTGGCGTGGGGCTCATCGGCGCCTCTTTTGCCCGCGGCTTGAAAGCGGCACATGCCGCCAGTGAGATCATCGGCTTCGGCCGTACGCCCAAAAGCCTGAAGGTAGCCTACGACCTCGGTATCATTGATGAGGTTGGCATCAATCCCGGCGCCGACGTGCGCGAGGCTGATCTGATTTTGGTAGCCACGCCCGTTGGCCAGATGCCCGAAATCTTCCAACGCATTGCGCCATACCTGGGCGACCACACGATCGTTACCGATGCGGGCAGCACGAAAAGCGATGTGGTCGAGGCCGCACGTGCAGCCTTTGGACATCGTATTGGTCAGTTCGTGCCGGGCCATCCGATAGCAGGCGCAGAAACCAGTGGCGCTGAAGCGTCGCGCGCTGATCTATACCAGGGACGCAAGGTGGTATTGACGCCCCTCCTCGAAAACGCTGTCGAAGACATTGAGAAGGTGAAACGCGCGTGGGAGCTCTGTGGTGCCGATGTGCGTATTCTGGATGCCGAAACGCATGACCGCGTGTTTGCGGCGGTGAGCCATCTGCCGCATCTGCTGGCCTATGCCCTGGTTGACGAATTTGCCAAGCGCGGTAACGCCGATCAACTGTTTGATTATGCAGCCGCTGGTTTTCGTGACTTTACGCGCATTGCCGGTAGCCACCCGGAAATGTGGCGCGATATTTCGCTGGCCAACCGGTCGGCGCTGCTGGCCGAACTGGACCGTTACAGTGCCGCGCTGATGCGGATTCGCCAGGCATTGGTCAACAGCGACGGTGAGGCGCTGGCCGAAATTTATGCCAACGCGCGCGATAAACGGCAGAACTGGTCGCACTGACTTTGCATTGAACGGACTCCGATGAGCAAACCCTCTTTTATCGACCTGCCGGGCATTGTCTCGGCTCGCGGCACCATCCATCTGCCCGGCTCCAAAAGCCTGTCGAACCGTATTCTGCTGCTGGCGGCGTTGGCCGAAGGCGAGACCGAAGTCCGTGATCTGCTGAAGTCGGACGATACTGATCGGATGCTGGAAGCGCTGGCGCAGTTGGGCATCGAGGTCACGCCAGTGGGCGAGGGCGCCATTAAGGTTGCCGGGTGCAGCGGTCAGATTCCTGTGAAATCGGCCGAGTTGTTTCTGGGTAATGCCGGTACAGCCTTTCGCCCGCTGACGGCGGCGCTGGCGCTGGCAGGGGGCTCGTACCATCTATCCGGCGTACCACGCATGCACGAGCGTCCGATCGGTGATCTGGTCGATGCCCTACGCCTTTTGGGTGCCGACATGTCCTATCTGGGCACGGAGGGTTACCCACCGTTGCAGATTCAACCTGGCGCGCACAACGCAGATAGCGCGCCGCTGACGGTGCCGGTCAAGGGCAACGTGTCGAGCCAGTTCCTGACCGGTCTGCTGATGGCTTTGCCATTGCTGAGTCGTACGGTCACCGTGGAAGTGGTCGGTGAGCTGATCTCCAAGCCCTATATCGAAATCACCTTGGCCACCATGCGTCGCTTCGGGGTCGAGGTGCAACGCGACGGCTGGCAAAGATTTACTGTCGCGACCGGTGCGTGCTATCGCTCGCCGGGTGTCATCTATGTCGAAGGAGACGCCTCGTCCGCATCGTATTTTCTGGCGCTGGGCGCTATGGCCGGTGGCCCGGTGCGTGTTGAAGGCGTCGGCGCCGATTCGGTACAAGGCGATGTGCGTTTTGCCGATGCGTTGGCCGCTATGGGGGCCCGTATCTCCATGGGCCCGAACTGGATCGAAGCGGCTGCACCGGTCGATGGTGTGCTTAAAGGCATTGAACAGGACTGTATCGCGATTCCCGACGCCGCGATGACCTTGGTGCCGATGGCCGTATTTGCCCAGGGACCGACCAGACTTACCGGTATCGCCAGTTGGCGCGTCAAGGAAACTGATCGCATCGACGCTATGGCCAATGAGTTGCGCAAGCTCGGCGGTACCGTGGAAACCACGGCGGATACGCTGACCGTATACCCGCCGAGCGATCCCAAAGCCTTGCATTGCGCTGAGATCGAAACCTATGACGATCACCGTATTGCCATGTGTTTTTCGCTGATGTCGCTGGCGACACCGTTGCGCATACTCGACCCGGGCTGTACGGCCAAAACCTTCCCGGATTATTTCGAACGTTTCGCCGGGGTCACGCAACCGGTACCAGTGATCACCATCGATGGCCCTTCGGCTTCAGGTAAGGGGACTGTCGCGCAGCGTGTGGCCGATGCGCTGGGTTGGCATTATCTGGATTCGGGCGCGCTGTATCGCCTCACGGCCCTGGCGGCGCGCAAGGCGGGTGTCGATTGGGCGGATGAAGCCGCTGTGGCTGGAATCGCCGCGCAGTTGCCAGTGCGTTTTGTCGGTGGTCAGACCTTCCTCGGTGAGGAGGCTGTCGATGACCAGTTCCGGACGGAAGAAATGGGTATTGGCGCTTCCACAGTAGGAGCGCTGCCTGCCGTGCGTGCAGCACTGCTGCTGCGTCAGCGGGCGTTTCGTCAGGCGCCGGGCCTGGTCGCCGATGGTCGCGATATGGGCTCGGTGGTTTTTCCGGATGCAGGCGTCAAGGTCTTTCTGACGGCAAGTGCGGTGATTCGCGCTGAACGACGTTACAAGCAGTTGATCGACAAAGGTTTTTCGGCTAAACTGCAAGACATTCTGCAGGATCTGGAGGATCGGGACGCCCGTGATACGGCGCGTTCGGTGGCGCCACTCCGGCAGGAAGCCGATGCCCGGCTTCTGGAAACGTCGGCACTGACCATCGAACAAGCGGTGGCTCAGGTGCTCGACTGGTCCGGCAACCGGGCGTCGTAACCCACGACAACGAGCGGGTTCCCGTGGCTGCGTCGCAGTCGCGCGAGCAGGCTTTTTGTCTTTTTAACTTACCAACCGGTGGAGCTGCCACTGATTGCCAGTGCGGTTCTTGTCAGGAAACCTCTCTCTCATGTCTCAAGCCGATACGTTCGAAAGTTTTGCCGCTCTATTTGAAGAAAGCCTTGCCCGCCAGGATATGCGCGCAGGCGAAGTCATCACTGCCGAAGTGGTGCGCGTTGACCAGAACTTCGTGGTCGTCAACGCCGGACTCAAGTCCGAAAGCTATGTCCCCGTACACGAATTCCTGAACGATCAAGGTGAACTGGAAGTTGCCGTTGGCGATTTCGTCCAGGTCGCCATTGAATCGCTCGAAGACGGTTTCGGTGAAACCCGTCTGTCGCGTGACCGTGCCAAGCGTATCGCCGCCTGGAATGCGCTGGAAGCCGCTCTGAACGACGGCTCGCTGGTCACCGGCGCCATCACCGGCAAGGTCAAGGGTGGTCTGACCGTCATGGTTAACAGCGTTCGCGCCTTCCTGCCGGGTTCGCTGGTCGACACCCGTCCGGTCAAGGACACCACGCCGTTCGAAGGCAAGACCATGGAGTTCAAGGTCATCAAGCTCGACCGCAAGCGTAACAACGTCGTGCTGTCGCGCCGTGCCGTTCTTGAAGAAAACATGGGCGAAGATCGCCAGAAGCTGCTGGAAACCCTGCAAGAGGGTGTCACCATCAAGGGCGTCGTCAAGAACATCACCGACTACGGTGCATTCGTTGACCTCGGCGGTATCGATGGTCTGTTGCACATCACCGACCTGGCTTGGCGTCGTGTCCGTCACCCGTCCGAAGTGCTCACCGTGGGCGACGAAGTCACTGCCAAAGTCCTCAAGTTCGATACCGAGAAGAATCGCGTCTCGCTGGGCCTCAAGCAACTGGGCGACGACCCGTGGGTTGGTATTTCGCGTCGTTACCCGGCACAGACCCGTTTGTTCGGCAAGGTCACCAATCTGACCGACTACGGCGCCTTCGTTGAAATCGAGCAGGGTATCGAAGGTCTGGTTCACGTCTCGGAAATGGACTGGACCAATAAGAACATTCATCCGTCCAAAGTCGTTCAACTGGGTGACGAAGTCGAAGTCATGATCCTCGAGATCGACGAAGACCGCCGCCGTATTTCGCTGGGTATGAAGCAGTGCCAGTCGAACCCGTGGCAGGATTTCGGCCTGAACTTCAAGAAGGGTGACAAGATCAAGGGCGCCATCAAGTCGATCACCGACTTCGGCATCTTTATCGGCCTGGAAGGCGGCATTGATGGCTTGGTCCACCTGTCGGATCTGTCGTGGAACGTGGCCGGCGAAGAAGCCATCCGCAACTTCAAGAAGGGTGATGAAGTCGAAGCCATCGTTCTGGCTATCGACATCGACAAGGAACGTATCTCCCTGGGCATGAAGCAGATGGATGGTGACCCGTTCACCTCATTCGTGGCGATGCACGACAAGAACAGCCTGGTCAACGGTACCGTCAAGAGTGTTGACGCGCGTGGTGCCGTCATCCACCTGGCTGACGATGTCGAAGGCTACCTGCGTGCTTCGGAGTTCTCGCGTGATCGTATCGATGATCTGAGCCAGCACGTTAAGGTGGGTGAAGAGCTCGAAACGATGATCACCAACGTGGATCGCAAGACCCGTTCGATCAACCTGTCGATCAAGGCCAAGGATCAGGCCGAACAGCACGAAGCCATGCAGAAGCTGGCTGCCGATAGCGCGGGCGCTGCCACCGGCACGACCAACCTCGGTGCGCTGCTCAAGGCCAAGTTGAACCAGCAGGGCTGATTTGCCAATGACCAAGTCAGAACTGATCGCACGGCTGGCGGAACGCTTTCCCCAGCTGGTCGCGAAAGATGCCGAACTCGCCGTCAAGGTGATTCTGGACGCGATGACCGATGCGCTCGCCCGTGGCGACCGCATTGAGATTCGCGGCTTCGGCAGCTTCTCGTTGAACCACCGCCCGCCGCGTGTCGGTCGCAATCCCCGTTCCGGAGAGCGCGTCGATGTCCCCGAAAAGTGGGTCCCCCACTTTAAGGCCGGCAAAGAACTGCGTGAACGGGTGGATGCGGCTGATCTGTCGGAGGTGGTGAGTGCCTCGAACGAATCCGGAGAGGCGCCGGTTTTTGCCGTCGCCGCTCAGGGAACGATCAACGTGCTCTAAGCCGATCGGGTCATTTGCTGTAAACTGAAAGCGCTGGTGCAAACCAGCGCTTTTTTTATATTGTCGTTCACCGTTTTCTGGGATCAGGAGTTAAAAATGCGCGTCGTCGCCTGGATTATTCGCATCGTGGTGTTTATCCTGTTGCTCGCGTTTGCCATTGAAAACACCGAACCGGTTACGATCAACCTGTTTCTGGGCTATTACCTGGAGGCGCCGCTGGTGCTCTTCCTGCTCGCGGCACTGCTCTTCGGCGTGTTGCTGGGTCTGCTGTTGCTCGTCCCTAACCTGGTGCGCAAGCGTCGCGAATTGACGCGCCTGCGTAAGGAGATCAAGCAACGTATCGCGCCGAGTCCGCTACCAGCAGAATCCGAAGCGCAGGGCGCGCCCTCAATCTGATTCGCTGGCTCACCGCCTTCCCGAAAGAACCCGCATGCTGACATTGGAACCCTGGGCGCTACTGATTCTGCCGCTCTTCTTTGCTTTGGGCTGGTTTGCCGCGCGCATTGACATCAAGCATGTCGTTGCCGATTCCCGCCGTTTGCCCAAAGCCTACTTTCAGGGGTTGAACTTCCTGCTTAATGAACAGGCGGATCGTGCGATTGAAGCCTTTAATGAAGTTGTTCGGATTGATCCGGAAACGGTTGAGCTGCACTTTGCGCTGGGGTCGCTGTTTCGGCGTCGTGGCGAACTGGAACGCGCATTGCGCATCCACCAGAACCTGATTAACCGTGAAGATCTGCCCCAGCCGCTGAAAGAGCAGGCTATGTTTGAACTCGGCGTCGATTATCTGAAATCCGGCTTGCTGGATCGTTCCGAAGAGATCTTCAAACGCCTGTCCGAAGGCGCGCGCCGCGAAGAGGCGCTCAAACAGTTGCTCGAAATCTACCAACTGGAGAAATCCTGGGACAAGGCCATTGAATTGGCTGAGAAAGTTCCCGAGTTGGCATCGCAGCATGAAGTGGCCGAGTTCTGGTGCGAGATGGCCGAAAACGCCCTGATTCGTTCCAAAACCGACGAAGCGCGCCGCGATGTTCAGCAGGCGCTGAGCCTGCACCGTCAATGCGTTCGCGCCAGCATCATTGCCGGCGATATCGAGCGCAAGGATGGCCACCCGGAGCGTGCCATCGAAGCCTGGCTGCGTATTGAACAGCAGCAGCCCGAGTTTCTGTCGCTGGTGGCGTCGCGTATTGCTGAGGTATATAAGACTATGGGCCGCCAGGCTGAAGGCATGCAACTGTTGAAAGGCTTTCTGACCCGCTACCCGTCGGTTGATATGCTCGACGTGGTTTGTCAGCAGGTGGTGGAAGAGGAGGGTGCGCAAGCCGCTTACGATTTTGCAATTGCCGAACTGCACCGGACGCCCAGCCTGATCGCTCTCGACAAGGCGCTGGAAGCCCGTGCAGCGATTACGCCTGCAGAGCAAATGGCGGATCTGGATCTGGTCAAGAAACTTATCAAAAATCAGACGCAGCGGCTGTCGCGTTATACCTGCAAATCGTGTGGGTTCAAGGCACGCCAGTTCTACTGGCGTTGTCCGGCTTGCAGCGAGTGGGAGTCTTATCCGCCCAAGCGCTCGGAAGAGTTTTCGCTGATCCAGTAATTTGGCCGCATTGCGCTGCGTCCTGCCGATCATATCGGGTCGTCGCCACCGTGGCGGCCTTCGGCTGGTAAAATAGGGCTACTTTTTGCGCGGGAACTCTTTGCATGAAAATCGCCATTGCTGGAACCGGTTACGTAGGATTATCGAACGGCGTGCTGTTGTCGCAGCACCATGAAGTCGTCGCTCTGGACATCGTCCCTGAGAAGGTTGCGATGCTTAATCGCAAGGAATCCCCGATCCAGGACGACGAGCTTGAGGACTACCTCAAGAACAAGCCTTTGAACTTCCGCGCCACGCTCGACAAGAAAGACGCCTACGAAGGGGCCGACTACGTCATCATCGCCACCCCCACCGACTACGATCCGGAAACCAACTACTTCAATACGAAATCCATTGAAGCGGTCATTCGCGACGTCATGGCGATCAATCCCAACGCCACCATGGTCATCAAATCGACCATCCCCGTCGGCTACACCGTGAAGACCCGCGAAGCCCTCGGCACCCAGAACCTCATCTTCTCGCCGGAATTCCTGCGTGAAGGTCGTGCGCTCTACGACAACCTGCATCCGTCGCGCATCGTCGTTGGCGAACGCTCCAAGCGCGCTGAGATCTTTGCCGGTCTGCTCAAAGAAGGCGCCATCAAAAAGGACATCCCTGTCCTCTTTACCGATGCGACCGAAGCCGAAGCCGTCAAACTCTTCGCCAACACCTACCTGGCCATGCGTGTCTCGTACTTCAACGAACTTGACACCTATGCCGCCACCCATGGCCTGGACAGCAAACAGATCATCCAGGGCGTTGGCCTCGACCCACGCATCGGCACCCACTACAACAACCCCAGCTTTGGCTACGGCGGCTACTGCCTGCCTAAAGACACCAAACAGTTGCTTGCCAACTACCGTGACGTGCCGCAGAACCTCATCCACGCCATTGTCGAATCGAACACCACGCGTAAAGACTTCATTGCCGACGACATCATCAGCCGCAAGCCCAAAGTCGTGGGGGTCTATCGCCTCATCATGAAGGCCGGTTCGGATAATTTCCGAGCGTCTTCTATCCAGGGCATCATGAAGCGCATCAAGGCCAAGGGCATCGAAGTCATCATCTATGAACCGGCGCTGAACGAAACCGAGTTCTTCCATTCGCGTGTCGTTCAAGATCTCAACGAATTCAAGAAAGAAGCCGACGTCATCATCAGCAACCGCATGGCCGATGTACTGGAAGACGTGGCCGATAAAGTCTATACGCGGGATCTGTTCGGGGGCGATGCGTAATGACGATTCTCGTCACGGGCGCGGCCGGCTTCATCGGCGCCAACTTCGTTCTCGACTGGCTCGAGCAGTGTAACGAGCCGGTTGTTAATCTCGACCTGCTCACCTACGCCGGCAACCTCGAGAACCTCAAAGAACTCGAAGGCGACCCGCGTTACCAGTTTGTCTTCGGCAACATCGGTGATCGCGAACTTGTGAGTAAATTGCTGGCCGATACCCAGCCGCGCGCCGTCATCAACTTTGCCGCTGAAAGCCACGTCGATCGCTCCATTCATGGCCCGGGTGACTTCATCCAGACCAACATCGTCGGCACTTTTAACCTGCTCGAATCCGTACGGGGCTACTGGAACGACCTGCCGGATGCCGAGAGGGCTGCATTCCGCTTCCTGCACGTCTCCACCGACGAAGTCTACGGCTCCCTCTCCAAAGAAGACCCGCCGTTCTCGGAAACCAACCCCTACGAACCCAATAGCCCCTACAGTGCCAGTAAAGCCGCCAGCGATCACCTTGTGCGCGCCTGGCACCATACCTATGGGCTACCTGTACTCACAACAAATTGCTCCAATAACTACGGGCCGTATCACTTCCCGGAGAAGCTCGTCCCGCTTTGCATCCTCAATGCATTGAACGGCAAACCGTTACCCATTTACGGTGACGGTCAGCAGATCCGTGACTGGCTCTACGTTAAAGATCACTGCAGCGCCATTCGTCGTGTACTCGAAGCGGGCAAACTCGGTGAAACCTACAACGTCGGTGGCTGGAACGAAAAAGCCAACCTCGACGTCGTGAATACCCTCTGTTCTATCCTCGATGAACTTCAACCGCGGGCCGATGGTCAGAGCTATGCCACGCAAATTACCTTCGTGCAGGATCGCCCGGGTCACGACCGCCGTTACGCCATCGATGCCCGTAAGCTGGAAAAGGAACTTGGCTGGAAGCCACAGGAAACCTTTGAGACGGGTATCCGCAAAACGGTACAGTGGTATCTGGATAACCAAGCGTGGGTTAACCATGTCACGAGTGGCGAGTATCGCAATTGGGTCGAAACCCAATACGCCACGCAGGATGCCTGATTGCCGTCATGGGCTTTTATAAAAAAATCCTCCTGTTGGGAAAAGACGGTCAAGTCGGCTGGGAACTGCAGCGCGCACTAGCGCCGCTGGGCCTGCTCACCGCATTGAATCGCCGTGAGTGCGATCTGGCCGAGGCCGCGCAAGTGCAGGCCGTGCTGGAGCAATACGAACCCGAAGTCATCGTTAATGCGGCGGCCTACACCGCTGTCGATCAGGCCGAGAGCGATCAGGCGCTGGCGCGCCGTATCAACGTCGATGCCGTTGCCGAGTTGGCGCGGTATGCGCGCGAGATGGGGTCGCTGCTCGTGCATTATTCGACCGATTACGTTTTTGATGGTACGAAGCCCGAAGCCTACGTCGAAGATGACATCACCAATCCGCTCAGTGTGTACGGCCAGACCAAACTGGACGGGGAGAACAGAATCCGTGATGCCCTGTGTCGGCATCTGATTTTCCGGACCAGTTGGGTCTATGCCGCGCGCGGTGGTAACTTTGCGCGAACCATGCTGCGTCTGGCCAGCGAGCGCACGGCGCTGAGTGTCATTGATGACCAGATCGGCGCGCCGACCTCGGCTGAACTGATTGCCGATGTGACGGCACACGCGCTGCGCGATGTGCTGTCTGGCCGGGCGCCGGGTGGCACCTATCACCTCGCGGCTGCCGGTGAAGCGAGCTGGTATGACTATGCCAAGTTTGTCATCGAACGCGTGCGCGATCAAGGCCAAACCCTGGCGTTGGCGGTGGATGGTCTCAGGCCCATTCCCGCCAGCGACTACCCGCTGCCGGCCAAGCGCCCGCAGAACTCCCGTCTCAACACGCACCTGCTGGAACGCAGTTTTGCGCTGAAACTGCCACAATGGGAAGATGGGGTCGCTCGTGTGCTCGACGAATGGCGTATCACCGAATAAGCAACACAACCTACAACGAAAAACATCATGACCACGATTGATTTCTCCAAGACCCGTCTGCTTGTTGTCGGTGACGTGATGCTGGATCGCTACTGGTTCGGCGAAGTGTCACGTATCTCGCCGGAAGCACCGGTACCCGTCGTTCACGTCAGTAAGGAAGAAGTGCGTCCTGGCGGTGCTGCTAACGTGGCGCGCAATATCGTCGCGCTGGGTGGTCACGTGTCGTTGCTCTCGGTCGTTGGCACTGACGAAGCCGGTCAGACCCTGCGAAAATTGCTGGAAGAGGCCGGTGTGGCCACCGGCCTGCACGACGATGCCAACATCCACACGACCGTGAAGCTGCGTGTCCTTGGCCGCCAACAGCAACTGTTGCGTATCGACTTTGAAACGGCACCCTCGCACGAAGTTCTGCAGGCAAAGCTTGATGACTTCGCGCGCCAACTACCCGAACACGACCTCGTGATTCTGTCCGATTATGGTAAAGGTGGCCTGACGCACATCACCAAAATGATTGAGATGGCCAAAGCGGCAGGCAAGCGTGTGCTCGTTGACCCGAAGGGCGACGATTATGCACGTTATGCAGGTGCCAGCCTGCTCACACCTAACCGTTCGGAACTGCGCGAAGTTATCGGCAAGTGGGACAGCGAAGCGGATCTTAAAACCAAGGCGGATGCCTTGCGGGACAAGTTGGGTCTCGAAGCCCTCCTGCTCACTCGTAGCGAAGAGGGTATGTCGCTGTTCCGCCCACAAGGCGTTTTCAATCAAGCCGCCAAAGCGCGAGAGGTTTTTGACGTTTCTGGTGCGGGAGATACCGTGATCGCCACGCTGGCACTGATGCTGGCCAGCGGTGCCGATTATCCCGAAGCCGTACGCGTTGCCAATCTGGCCGCCAGCATCGTCGTCGGCAAACTCGGCACCGCCGTCGTCACGCATGACGAATTACAACAAGCGCTCTAACAGAATTCATCGGAGAACATCATGGCAGTCCTCGTGACAGGCGCAGCAGGTTTTATCGGCGCCAATATCGTCAAGGCGCTTAATGCGCGCGGCATTACCGACATCATTGCTGTTGATAACCTGACCAATGCTGCAAAATTTCACAACCTCGTTGACTGCCAGATCAGCGATTACTTCGACAAACGCGAATTTCTGCCGTTGCTGCAGGCGGGCGATTTCGATAGCGAGATCGATGCCATTTTGCATCAGGGGGCATGCTCCGACACGATGGAGCACAATGGCCACTACATGATGGAGAACAACTACCGTTACTCCCTTGAGCTTTTGAACTGGGCACAGGATCAGGACGTGCCCATGCTTTACGCCTCCAGCGCCGCCACCTACGGTGGTAGTACCGCCTTCCGCGAAGAGCCGGGCTGCGAAGCGCCGCTCAATGTCTATGGCTATTCCAAGCTGCTGTTTGACCAGATCGTGCGTCGCCGTCTCAAGGACAGCACGACTCAGATCGCCGGTTTCCGCTACTTCAATGTCTATGGGCCGCGCGAATCGCATAAGGGGCGCATGGCGTCTGTCGCTTTTCACAATTTCAACCAGTTCCGTGAAAACGGCAAGGTCAAACTTTTTGAAGGCTCGCACGGCTATCCCAACGGTGGGCAGCAACGTGACTTCGTATTCGTTGAAGATCTGGTTAACGTTAACCTGTGGTTTTTGGAAAACCCACACGCCTCCGGCATCTTCAATCTCGGCTCGGGTAACGCCCAGAGCTTCAACGATGTGGCCGTTGCGACAGTCAATACCTGCCGTCGTCTCAAAGGCGAGGGCGAACTGTCGCTGGAGGAACTCGTGAGCCAGGGACTGATCGAATACGTGCCATTTCCCGAGGCCCTTAAGGGCAAATATCAGGCCTATACCCAGGCCGACCTCACGCGCCTGCGTGCAGCCGGTTACGATGCGCCGTTCCATACGGTGGCCCAGGGCGTCGGTAAATACGTGGAGTGGTTGCATGACCATCCGCCCCAACTATAAGACGCTGGCCGACACCGTCGGCAACACGCCGTTGG
The DNA here is from genome assembly GCA_048859965.1 of Fluviibacter sp. Lineage (GTDB taxonomy): Bacteria > Pseudomonadota > Gammaproteobacteria > Burkholderiales > Rhodocyclaceae > Fluviibacter. The sequence goes on along the minus strand of JBLIZO010000096.1, from coordinate 7,148 downwards.
TTCGGGTCCAACGACTGGATGCGGCTGCGCTGACCGCGCAGAACAGCCTCGTGCTGGCCAAGCTGGAAGGTAACAACCCTGCCGGTTCGGTCAAGGACCGACCCGCATTGTCGATGATTCGGCATGCCGAAGCGCGTGGCACCATTAAACCGGGCGACACGCTGATCGAAGCGACGTCGGGTAATACCGGCATCGCACTGGCGATGGCTGCCGCCATGCGCGGCTACAAAATGGTTCTCGTCATGCCCGAGAACCAGACCGTCGAGCGCCGGCAAACCATGAAAGCCTTTGGTGCCGAACTAATCCTGACGCCGGTTAGCGGTAGTATGGAGCTGGCGCGCGATGTCGCTAACCGCATGGTGGCCGAAGGCAAGGGTGTCGTCCTTGATCAGTTCGCCAACCCCGATAACCCGGTAGCGCATTATGAGGGTACCGGTCCGGAAATCTGGCGCGATACGGCCGGGCAGATCACGCACTTCGTTTCCAGCATGGGCACCACCGGCACCATCATGGGTGTGTCGCGTTATCTCAAAGAACAGAACCCGGACATCCGCATCATCGGCGTTCAGCCCAGAGACGGCGCACAGATTCCCGGCATTCGCAAATGGCCAGAAGCCTATCTGCCCAAAGTCTACGACAAATCGCGCGTTGACGAATTGGTGTCTGTCGGCCAGGCCGAAGCCGAAGCCATGACGCGCCGCCTGGCGGCCGAAGAGGGCATTTTCGCCGGCATTTCTTCTGGCGGCGCCATGCATGTGGCGTTGGACATTGCCCGCAATCACCCCAACGCCACCGTCGTCAGCATCGTCTGCGACCGCGGTGACCGCTATCTCTCCACTGGCGTCTTCCCTGAGTAAACCGCAAGGTTTTATTTCTATGGTGCCCATTCTCGTTTTTGATATCGAAACCATTCCCGACGTTGCCGGGCTACGCAATCTGAATGACTTGCCCGCCGACCTATCGGACTCCGAAGTCGCTGAGCTGGCGTTCCAGCAGCGTCGGGCGCAGAGTGGTACCGATTTTCTGCCGCATTATCTGCACCGCATCGTTACCATATCCTGCGCCTTCCGCAGTGACGCGGGTTTCAAAGTCTTTTCACTCTCAGCACCGGAGCTTGACGAGCCCGCGATTATTCAGCGCTTCTTCGACGGTTTGGAACGACTGACGCCCACGCTCGTCTCGTGGAATGGCGGCGGTTTTGATCTGCCCGTATTGCATTATCGCGGCCTCATGCACGGCGTGAGCGCGCCGCGTTATTGGGATCAGGGTGAAGGCGATTTCGGCGACTCGCGTGAATTCAAGTGGAACAACTACCTCAGCCGTTACCACAACCGCCACACCGATCTCATGGATCTATTGGCGCTCTACCAGCCGCGCGCAAGTGCGCCGCTGGATGCCATGGCCAAGCTCATGGGTTTCCCCGGTAAGGTTGGCATGGCCGGCAACCTTGTCTGGCCAACCTGGCAAGCGGGCGAACACGGCAAAATCCGCGATTACTGCGAAACCGACGTAGTCAACACCTATCTCGTTTACAACCGATTTCGCCTCATGCGCGGCGATCTTACCCGCGAGCAGGCCGACCAGGAAGAGGCACTTGTGCGCAGCTCTCTCAAGGAATTGCCGGGCGTGCATTGGACCGAGTTCCTGGCCGAGTGGCCGGAGAAGGCCTGAAACTCGGACGCCTTCGGCACCAGTCACGGTCTGCTATAATCTTGCGCTTCGGACAGGTGGATGAGCGGTTTAAGTCGCACGCCTGGAAAGCGTGTTTAGGGTAATACCCTAACGCGGGTTCGAATCCCGCCCTGTCCGCCAGATATATTAAAAGCGCCCTTGCGGCGCTTTTTTGGTCACTACCCTATAACCCAGCAACTCCCTAGCCTTGTGCATGCCTGGCCTTGGTCTGTTCCAGTTGTCGACAGGAACGTAAAATAGGCACATGGATAATCTGTTCGGTACGCTCTATCCCGGTCTCAAACATGCGCACGTCGGTTTGGTGGCGCTCAGTTATGGGCTGTTTGTTTTGCGTGGGGTTTTTGCCATACGGGGGGTGTATCAGCCGACCCGGTTCACGAATATCGTGATTCATGGGGTGGATACGCTGTTGCTGTTGTGCGGTGTGTCGCTGGCGTTTCTGTTGCAGTTAAACCCGCTGACTACGCCGTGGTTGATGGCTAAGCTGGTGGCGCTGGTAGCGTATGTAGTGGTTGCAGCAGCGTTGGTACGCCGTGGGCGATGCAGAGCGACCCGCATAGCGGGCTGGGTTCTGGCCCAACTCATCTTTCTGTATATCGTTTGGGTTGCGTTGACGCGCAATCCGCTTTTGTTCATCTAAAATGGCTGCCATGAGTCACACGCAAAGAATTATCGTTGGTATTACGGGCGCCTCCGGTACGATATACGGCGTTCGGTTGCTGGAAGCATTGAAGGATGCTCATATCGAAACTCATCTGGTGATGAGTGATGCCGCAAAACTGACGATGGCGGCGGAGACGGATTACACGCCGGATTTCGTGGCGTCGCTGGCCAGTGTGGTGCATTCGTCCAGAAACATTGGTGCGGCGATCGCATCGGGCTCATTGCGGACATTGGGCATGGTTGTCGCGCCGTGCTCGGTGCACACGATGTCTGATATCGCCTGGGGTTCGACCAGTAACCTGATTACGCGCGCGGCCGATGTGGTACTCAAGGAGCGCCGTCGGCTGGTGCTGTTACTGCGCGAGACGCCGCTACATGCCGGCCATATCCGGACGATGGCGCAGGTGACAGAGAACGGCGCGATTGTGATGCCGCCGGTGCCGGCGTTCTATATCAAACCACAGAGCGTGATCGATCTGGTGGATCATACGGTGGGGCGCGTTCTGGATTTGTTCGACATTGAGAACACTCTGGTCAAACCCTGGGGCGGGGTGGTGGCTCGGTCTTAGTTCAAGTTCAGCGTTCGTCGTTAGAGACCGCGAGCCCAGGCCGGTCGTAGATTGGCAGCTTCAGGTTGGTTGATTGCTGTTGTCACCTGTGTTAACAACCGGGTTTTGTCGGCACCCAGGGTGCCCTTGAGTATGAGCCAGTTTGAGGCATGATCCGACCGGAAGACGGTTCGCTTGAGTTCCAGCGCCGATAAAAAACGGTACATTTCCTCAAACAGTTCGTGCTGCCTCAGAGGCGTCCATTCGGAAAAATGTGCACGAAACCGTTGTTCGCCGGGCGGCAGACTAACGACCAGTGTTGCGAGAAACTCGGGTTGGGCGGCATTGGCCAGGCGAGCCGAGTTTTCGGCATGCTGTTGGGAATAGATTTGACCACCTAACCCGTTGAGGATCATGACCGAGCGTTTGATGCCAGCCTGGCCGAGTTTGTCCAGCGCTTCAAGCGTACTGGCGTGGGTTTCACCCTTTTGCACACGTTCGAGCACGGTGTCATCGCCGGATTCGGCGCCGACGTATGCCAGTGAGAGGCCCGCATCATGGAGTTCGCATATCTCCTGCAGGGTCTTTTTGCGCAGGTTGCGAGGCAGACAATACGACGAGACGCGGCGCACACCGGGCAGGTGCGTGCGAATGGCCTGCAGGATATTCAGCAATCGGCGTGTGGGCAAAACGAGTGCGTCGCCATCAGCGAGAAAAACCCGTTTGACACGGTCGCCGGTCGTGCGTCCGATACCGGCGATCTGGTTCAGTATGGCCGTATCGTCGGTGGCGCGAAAGGCTTTTTGCGGCGCTGTGTACATGTCGCAGAAGGTGCAATGATTCCATGAGCAGCCGTTGGTGATCTGCAGGATCAGCGAATCCGCTTCGCTGGGCGGGCGAAAGACCGGTTCGATGTAAGACAGGCGCATAGTCCGGCGTAATGAGAGTTGAGATCAGTCGGAGCGTTCGATCGTCGTCTGGGGTTAATGAAAAACGTCGGGCAGTGCCGTGGATTTCATGATTTTAGTGTCGACGCAGACCAGATGAAAGGTCGCAGTGACAACCAGATTGGCATCATCTTTAATCGCGATGTTGGGCTCGGCGGGTGTGCGGAACACTTTTTGCACCAGTGTGAGTTGACTGCGCCCCTTGTGCGTCACTTCATGGCTGAATTGAAGCTTGTCGTTCAGGCGGCCCGGTTGGTGAAATGCAAGGTTAGCTTCACGAATAACGAGCACGTGGCCGAGTTTTCCTTCCAGTTCAGTCGGGCCTGCGCCGAGTCGGTCAAGCCATTCGGTACGGCTGCGCTCGAAGAATTCCAGATAACGGGCGTGGTGAATTACGCCAGCCGCATCGGTGTCGGCATAGCAGGCGCGTATTTCAAAGTGATCTAGAATCATGTCGGGCAATCAGTTGGGGGCGTTGTCGATGGTCGCCCAGTTGACCTGGGCGAGAAAGAGATAACCTGAACCGTACACGGTTTTGATGATCTCCTGAGATTTGGCGTCTGTCTCGAGTTTTTTGCGTAAGCGTGAGATACGAATATCAACGCTGCGGTCGTTCGGTCCAAGATCACGGTAGCCCACGAGTCGCTCGCGCTGCAGAATGCGGTTGGGGTTCTTGACAAAGACTTTGAGCAGTTCAGCTTCGGCAGTGCTGAGCACGGTTTCGGCATGACCTTCGGCCGAGAGGGTGTTGTTGGCGAGATTGAATTTCCATTGATGGAAGCTGGCGACTTCTTCTTTGGCTTTGATACGTGGCGATTCTGCCTGTCGGCGCAACACGCTTTTGACACGGGCAACGAGTTCGCGTGGGTCAAAGGGTTTGACCATGTAATCGTCGGCGCCGATTTCCAGGCCCATGACTTTGTCACTGACGTGTGAGCGGCCGGTGAGGATGAGAACGCCGGCCGAGGACCGGGCCTTGATCTCGCGTACCAGATCCATGCCGTCGATGTCGGGGAGCCCCAAATCTACAATACAGAGCGATGGATCCAATGCCTTGAGCTTGCGCATGAAGTCTGCCGCCGTACGGGCGAATTCACACGCGAAGCCATAGTCGCTCAGATAGCTTTCAATGTTGCTGGCGATCTGCCGATCATCGTCAACGATCAGGATACGCGGTGGGGTCTGTGCAAGTGGCTGTGACATGGTGGTTTCAGGGTTGGCCCAAGGCGTCGGCCAGTTCACGTTTGGTGAAAGGTTTGTTGAGACGGACGAATTCGGTGTCATTGCTGTGATCGTCCTTGAGCAGGTCTTCGAAGCCGCTCATGATGATGATATGCAACTGCGGGTTAAGCGCTTTGGCATCGCGTGCCATTTCACGCCCATTACGGCTGCCCGGCATGATGACGTCCGTGACGACGATCATAATGTCATGGATATTGCGTATCAGTTCCAGTGCATGTGCGGCATTGTCGGCTTCGAGCACGGGGTGGCCGAGATCCAGCAGTTGGTTTCGGATGACTTGCCGTACGTCGGGGTCGTCTTCAACCAGCAGCACCAGTTGGCCGCTGCGCGAGACAATGGTTTCGCTGTGGCCCGTCGGGTGTTGCTCCTCGGGGAGCTCATGATGTACCGGGAGCACCAGGCTCATGGTGGTGCCTTGATCAGGCTCGCTGGTCACCGTGATGCCACCGCCGGATTGCTTGACGAAACCATAGACCATGGAGAGCCCCAGGCCACTACCACGGCCGAAATCCTTGGTCGTGAAGAAGGGTTCGAAGATCCGGCTCTGGATGTCCGGCTCCATACCGACCCCGCTGTCGCTGACAGCCAGGCGGATGTAGTCCCCCTGTACGACATCGTATTCACGCGAGGCATGTTCGTCCAGAGAGAGGTGCTGTGCCCGGAGTTTGAGGCTGCCGCCGTCCGGCATGGCGTCGCGCGCGTTGACGGCCAGGTTGAGCAGGGCGCTTTCAAGTTGATGCGCGTCAATGCGAGCAATCAGTGGGTCATCGCTAAATGACAGGCTGAGCTGGATGCGCGAGGATAGGGAGCGCTGGAGCAGGGGAATAATGTCTTCAATCAGTGCCCGGATGTTGATGACAGTCGGGCGCAGGGGTTGCTGCCGCGAAAAGGAGAGCAGGCGTTGCACGAGTTGTGCGCCGCGCTTGCCGGCATCGAGCGCCGGTTCGACCAGGTTCATGATAGTCGGACTACCATGTGCCTGTTCTTTAAGAATGGACAGATTGCCGACAACGATGGTGAGCAGATTGTTGAAATCGTGGGCGATGCCGCTGCTGAGTTGGCCGATGGCCTCCATCTTCTGAGCCTGAACCAGTGCCGCCTGCATGCGTTTCTGCTCGGTGATGTCAAAGGACAGCACAAAGCAGCCGACGACCCGGCCACCGGTGTCGATCTCCGGAACCAGCGTGCTGCGTCCGTAGACCTTTTCGCCATTGCGGATCATGGCGTATTCGTAGGTGACTTGTTCGCCGGAAAGCGCGCGGGCGATATGGTGCTTGACGCTGTCCTGAGCGCGGATGCCGATGATGTTGTGAATGGAGTTGCCGACGACGTCATCCACCGTTTTGTTGAACCAGTTGCAGTAACCCAGATTGGCGTAGCGGTAGATCTGAGTGCTGTCGAAATAGGCGATCAGAGCTGGAATGGTATCGGTGATGAGCCGCATCTGGGCTTCGCTACGCCGCAGGGCCTCGGTGCGCCGAGCGACGCGTTGTTCCAGTTCGGTATTCTGCTCGCGGATCAGGTTCTCATAACGCCGCTGTTCGGTGATGTCGGTATAGAGCGTGATGAATCCGCGGTGGGGTAGCGGTTCACCACGAATCCGCAAAATTCGTCCATCGGGGCGGGTGCGCTCAAAGTTATGTGGTTGGAAGTCGCGCGCGGCTTCGACGCGCATGTGAATCTGCGCTTCGGTGTCACCATCGCCGTATTCGCCGCGCTCGGCGTTGTAGCGGATAAAGGATTCAAAGTCGGCGCCGATAAACGCCAGTTCAGCTGGAAAGTCGAGCAGGCGTAAAAAGGGTTCGTTCCATGCCAGCATTTTTAAATCCGAATCAAATACCGTAATACCCTGATCCAGCAGGTGTAATCCGGCTTCGATCTGATCCAGTCGGCTGGTGTGATGCATCATGGTTAATCGATTATGAAAATTGTTGTGCGGTGCATAGAGACAAAGACTGTAGCAAGTTCTAGTCTAGCGTGTGCAGCAAATTCGTTGCTGAAAACATTCGTTACATTTCTGTAAGCCCGGCGTTACAAACTTTTGTCATTCTCTTGA
>JBLIZO010000095.1:0-38999 GCA_048859965.1 Fluviibacter sp. | reverse complement strand
CCCGAATACTACGCCGAGCCGAGCTTGGCCAAACAGTTGCTCGGCTGGGAGGCGCAATACGACATCGACCGCATGTGCGTGGACACCTGGCGCTGGCAGTCTAGAAATCCTTTGGGTTTCTAACAGTATGTGTGGCATCGTCCTCGCAGCAGCCCATAAAAACATCGTCGGTGTTTTGCTGGAAGGCCTGCGTAAACTCGAGTACCGGGGTTACGACTCCGCTGGCGTTGCTGTCCTCAATGGTGACGGTCTGGTTCGTGTTCGCTCCGCTGGTCGTGTGGCTGATCTGACCGCCGAGACCGAGAAACAGCACCTCACCGGTGACACCGGCATCGCCCACACCCGCTGGGCGACCCATGGCGCCCCCTGCGAGCGCAACGCCCACCCGCATATCTCGAATGGTCTGGCTGTCGTCCATAACGGCATCATCGAGAACCACGAAGCACTGCGGGCGGAACTCAAAGCCGCCGGTTACGAATTCACCTCCGATACCGACACCGAAGTCATCGCCCACCTCGTGCATCAGAACCTGGCAAATTCGACCGACCTGGTCTCCGCCGTCCGTGCCGCCTGTACCCGCCTGATTGGCGCCTACGCCATCGGCGTCATCCAGCAAGACAACCCGCATACCGCCATCGTCGCCCGGGAAGGCTCGCCGCTTGTCCTCGGACTCGCCGACGATGCGAACTACGCCGCGTCCGATACCGCAGCGCTCCTGCAAGTCACCCGCCGCATGGTCTACCTCGAGAACGGCGACGTTGCTGTCCTCACCCCGGATAGCCTCAGCATCACCCGTCAGGACGGCACCCCCGTCTCCCGGGCAGAAACCGAATCCCAACTCTCCGCTGATGCTGTCGAGCTGGGCCCTTACGCCCACTACATGCAGAAGGAAATCTTCGAGCAACCCGGCGCCATCATCAACACGCTGGACATGCTGGGCAGCACCCAGACCGTCCAGGCCGGCTGGTTTGGTGCGAAGGCCGAAGAGATCTTTCAGAACATCGACCGCATCCTTATCCTGGCCTGCGGCACCAGCTACCACGCCGGCCTCACTGCCCGTTACTGGCTGGAAAGCATTGCCAAGATCCCCGTCAGTGTCGAAGTGGCCAGTGAATACCGCTACCGCGACAGCGTGCCCGATCCCAGAACCCTCGTCATCGCCATCTCCCAATCCGGTGAGACGGCAGACACCCTGGCCGCCCTCAAGCACGCCCAGGACCTGGGGATGCCGCATGCCCTGGCCATCTGTAACGTCCCGGAATCGGCCATTATTCGTGCCTGCCCGCTGCGCTTCCTGACCCATGCTGGTCCGGAAATCGGTGTCGCATCAACCAAGGCCTTCACCACCCAGTTGGCAGCCCTCTATGTGCTCACCCTGGTGCTGGCTAAAGTCAAAGGCAGCATCAGCCCGGAACATCTGGCCAACCTCGTCTCTGATCTGCGCCACCTGCCCGCCGCCATTACTGCCGTTCTGGAAACAGAGCCGCAGATCAAAGGCTGGGCCAAACGCTTTGCCGACAAACACCACGCCTTATTCCTGGGTCGTGGCGTGCATTACCCCATCGCCCTCGAAGGCGCCTTGAAGCTCAAAGAGATCACCTACATCCACGCCGAAGCCTATGCCGCCGGCGAACTCAAGCATGGACCGCTGGCACTGGTTGATAAAGACATGCCCGTCATCTCCGTCGCGCCTAACAACCAACTGCTAGAAAAGCTCAAGAGCAACCTGCAGGAAGTCAAAGCCCGGGGTGGTGAACTCTTCGTGCTGGCCGATGCCAACACCGGCTTCCAGGCATCAGAAGGCGTCCACGTCATCACTGTACCGGACCATGCCGGCAGCCTGTCGCCGATTGTTCATACCGTGCCGCTACAGCTGCTGTCGTATCACACGGCGCTGGCCAAGGGGACGGATGTGGATAAACCTAGAAACCTTGCGAAATCGGTAACCGTCGAGTAACTGTTCAAGCTGCCAGGATTCTGGGCAGTGCTTCTTTCACGATGGGCAGTAACTCGCTGTCGCCGCAGGTTTCTATGTGGTGTTTCAAACCCTGGCGCATGCGCGGGTCCCACGTGGCGCGGATATGGTTGACGATACCGGTGATGGCTTCATTACGGTCAGGCATGGATTCAAAAAAAGAACCAATTTGATTGACCATGGTGATGAGCTTGTTTTCATTCATCGCTATGCTCCTGCAATGCTGTGTTCATGAGTGTAGATGACGCACTGACGGTCGCGTAAAAAACCAATCAGACTGATATTGAGACGGGCGGCAAGTGTGATGGCGGCAGCCGTAGGGGCGGATACTGCGGCCAGCACCCCATAGCCCAGTGCGGCGGTTTTTTGCACCATTTCCAAACTGGCACGGCTGGTGACGATGAGCGCGCCGGACTTTTGTTGATCAACACGCGATAGGCTACCCAAGGTTTTATCCAGGGCATTGTGCCGACCAACATCTTCCATGACATGGGTGAGAGTACCAGTTGGGTCAACATGGCAGGCGGCATGTACCGCGCCAGTCTGTTGCTGAAGCACCTGTTGCATCGGTAGAGCACGAATCCCTTCGTACAAGGCAGCCAGAGGAAATGGTGACGAACGCATTACCGGTTGGAGATGCCGTTCTACCTGTGCAAGGTTGTCAACGCCACAGATGCCACAACCGGTGCGACCCGTCATAGAGCGGCGCCGAGACTTCAGGGTCAGAAAAGCCTCGCCGGCGATAGCCATTTCAATGGTGATGCCGAGTGTTGATGGTTCGATGGTGGTATCGAATAGTTGAGCAGGGCTATTCAGAATTCCTTCCGACAAACTGAAGCCGAGCGCAAAATCCTCCAGATCCTGCGGCGTGCAGAGCATCACGGCATGGGAGATGCCATTGTACTGGAGCGCCACCGGGATCTCGTTGATGACGGTGTCCGGCGCAGGGCCGGACCCGGGTCGAACAACGGTGATCTCGACCAGTGGCGTCACGATGTGTGTGCTTTGGCCAGATGTTCGGTTTGCTGGGCGTCGAATCGGGCAAATTCTTTTTGCCAACGCGAAGCCGCCTGGGTGACCTTGACGATCTGTACCGCAGTGACTTTGTATTCCGGACAGTTAGTCGCCCAGTCGGAATTCTCCGTCGTGATGACGTTGGCACCCGATTCCGGAAAGTGGAAGGTCGTGTAAACGACACCGGGTTGCATACGCTCGGAAACGGTTGCCCGCAATACGGTGGCGCCAGCACGAGATTCGATGCCGACCCAGTCGCCATCGTTGATGCCGCGATCTTCAGCATCATGTGGGTGAATTTCAAGGCGGTCTTCGCCAAAGAATTCGACGTTGGGTGTGCGTCGTGTCTGCGCCCCCACGTTGTACTGGCTGAGAATACGGCCCGTCGTCAGCAATAGCGGGAACTTCGGCGTGACTTTTTCCTGCGTTGGTACGTATTGCGTAATCAGGAAACGCCCTTTGCCACGCACAAAGCTGCCAATATGCATGGTGGGTGTGCCATCGGGTGCGGCATCGTTGCAAGGCCACTGAATACTGCCTAGTTCATCCAGTTTCTTGTACGAGACACCATGGAAGGTGGGGGTGAGTCGGGCAATTTCATCCATGATCTGTGATGGATGGGTATAGTGCATTTCGTAGCCCAAGGCTTTGGAGAGCCCCATGGTCACTTCCCAGTCAGCCATGCCGGCCAGCGGTGGCATGACTTTGCGCACGCGCGAGATACGGCGTTCGGCATTGGTGAAAGTGCCATCCTTTTCCAGGAACGACGCCCCCGGTAGGAAGACGTGTGCGTATTTAGCAGTTTCGTTCAGGAACAGATCCTGTACGACCACGCATGCCATTTTCTCGAGTGCTGCCTGTACATGCTGGGTGTTTGGATCGGATTGGACCGGATCTTCGCCCTGACAGTAGAGTCCCATGAACGAACCATCGAGCGCGGCGTCAAGCATGTTGGGGATACGTAGGCCGGGTTCCGACTGGATTTTGACCTGCCACGCATCTTCAAACAGCGTGCGAGTAGTCGTATCTGAAACATGGCGGTAGCCCGGTAACTCATGTGGAAAGCTGCCCATGTCGCAGGAACCCTGCACATTGTTCTGACCGCGCAGTGGGTTCACCCCGACCCCTTCTTTGCCGACATTGCCGGTGGCCATGGCCAGGTTGGCGATGCCGATCACCGCAGTCGAACCTTGCGAGTGTTCGGTGACACCCAGGCCGTAGAAAATGGCAGCGTTGCCACCCGTGGCATAGAGCCGGGCCGCAGCGCGAATCTTCTCGGCGGCGACACCAGTGACTGCTTCCATAGCCTCAGGTGAGTTTTCAGGACGAGCAGCGAATTCTTTCCATTCGCCAAAGGCTTTCAGATCGCAGCGTTCCTGTACGAAGGCTTCGTTAATCAGCCCTTCGGTCACGATGACATGGGCCAGCGCCGAAAGCATGGCCACATTGGTACCAGGCTTTAGCTTCAGGTGATAGTCGGCACGCACGTGCGGCGAATTCACCAGATCGATTTCACGTGGGTCAATGACGATGAGCTTGGCACCCTGACGGATACGCTTTTTCATGCGTGAGCCAAATACCGGGTGGCCATCTGTGGGGTTGGCGCCCATCACCAGAATGACATCGCATTTTTCAATGGACTTAAAAGTCTGCGTACCCGCTGATTCGCCGAGCGTTTGCTTGAGGCCATAGCCCGTAGGGGAATGGCAAACACGGGCGCAGGTATCGACATTGTTGTTGCCAAATGCAGCGCGCACGAGCTTTTGCACCAGATAGTCTTCTTCATTGGTGCAACGGCTGGAAACCAGGCCGCCAATCGAATTAACGCCATGACGCTTCTGGATGTCGCGGAAACGATTGGCAGCATAGCTGAAGGCTTCATCCCAGCTGACTTCGCGCCAGTCATCGTTGATGGTTTCGCGAATCATCGGTTTGGTGATGCGGTCGGCGTGGGTGGCATAGCCCCAGGCAAAGCGGCCTTTGACACAGGCGTGGCCTTCATTGGCTTTGCCGTCTTTCCACGGCACCATGCGAACGACTTCACTGCCTTTCATTTCGGCCTTGAAGCCACAGCCCACACCACAATAGGCGCAGGTGGTGGTGACATCATGGTCTGGCTGCCCCATCTGGATCAGTGTGTTTTCCGTGAGCGTTGCTGTTGGGCAGGCATTGACGCAGGCACCGCACGAGACACATTCCGACTCCATGAAGGATTCGTTCTGACCTGCGGTTACGCGTGACTCAAAGCCTCGGCCGGAAATGGTAATGGCGAACGTGCCCTGTTGTTCTTCACAGGCGCGGACGCAGCGGTTACAGACAATACATTTGGCCGGGTCGTAGGTGAAATAGGGGTTCGATTCGTCTTTGACGGCGTGTTCAAAATGGTTTTCACCAGCCATGCCGTAGCGAACGGCACGCAGGCCAACAGCACCCGCCATGCTCTGTAGTTCGCAATTGCCGTTAGCGGTGCAGGTAAGGCAGTCCAGCGGGTGATCGGAGATATACAACTCCATCACATTGCGGCGTAGATCTGCCAGTTTGGGTGATTGTGTCCGCACCTTCATACCGGCTTCGGCCGGTGTCGTACAGGATGCCGGATAGCCGCGACGTCCTTCGATTTCTACGAGGCAAAGACGGCAGGAGCCGAAAGGTTCCAGCGAGTCGGTTGCGCACAACTTGGGGATCATCGTGCCGGCCTCTACCGCAGCACGCATGAGCGAAGTGCCTTCCGGGACATCGACTTTAACGCCATCAATTTCCAACTGTATCGTTTTACCGGAAGTGGAGAGTGGCGTACCGTAATCGTGATCGCTAGCGCATTTCATCGGAATATCCTCGTTGGAGGCTCGTTAAAGACCAAAATCTTCTGGGAAGTGCTTGAGGGCTGACATCACCGGATAAGGCGTCATGCCACCCATGGCGCAGAGTGAACCGGCGAGCATGGTGTCGCACAAGTCAGTCAGTAGTGCCTGTTGTTCCAACTTGTTGTTGCCGTTAACCAGCCGATCAATGACTTCGACGCCACGTGTAGAACCAATCCGGCACGGTGTGCATTTGCCGCAGGACTCCAGGGCGCAGAACGCCATGGCATAACGTGCCATGCCCGCCATATTGATGGTGTCATCGCAAACTACCACACCGCCATGACCGACGACTGCACCCATGGCAGCGAAGGCTTCGTAGTCCAGTTCGGTATCAAATTGTGATTGGCTCAACCAGGCACCCAGTGGGCCACCTACTTGAATGGCGCGCATGGGGCGGCCGTTTTCTGTGCCGCCACCAAAATCTTCAACCAGGGTACGTAACGTCAGGCCAAAGGCTTTTTCAACCAGTCCACCGTGGCGTATATTGCCGGCCAGCTGGAAAGGCAGGGTGCCGCGAGAACGGCCAACACCGTAGTTTTGATAGTAAGCAGCACCCTTGGCAAGAATGATGGGCACGGTGGCCAAAGAAATCACATTATTGATGATGGTCGGCTTGCCAAACAGCCCATGAATGGCCGGAAGAGGGGGTTTTGCACGAACAACCCCACGCTTGCCCTCTAGACTTTCCAGTAGTGCGGTTTCTTCGCCGCATACATAAGCACCGGCACCTTCGCGGATATGGAGCTTAAAGCGTTTGCCACTGTTAAGAATGTTGTCGCCCACATAACTGGCTGCTTCAGCGATGGCCACGGCTTTACGCATGGTGGCGATGGCATGAGGGTATTCACTGCGGATGTACACGTAACCTTGGTCAGCGCCTACGGCAATACCCGCAATCGTCATCCCTTCAATCAGGACTAGCGGGTCATCCTCCATAATCATGCGATCAGAGAAGGTGCCGGAGTCGCCTTCATCCGCATTGCAGACGATATATTTCTGCTCGGCGTGCGCATCGAGCACGGTTTTCCATTTGATCCCCGTTGGGAAGGCGGCGCCTCCCCGGCCGCGCAGGCCGGAGTCGAGTACTTCTTTAACGATGTCTGGTGCAGAAAGCGTTATGGCGCGTTGCAGGCCTTTGAAGCCGTCATGGGCAATGTAATCACCCAGCGACAGCGGGTCGGTAATGCCGACGCGGGCAAAAGTGAGGCGTTCCTGATTTTTCAGGAAGGGAATGTTCTCGGTGAGGCCTTGTGACAGTTTGTGCGATTTGCCGACAAGAAAGTCGGCATCAAAGAGCGACGGCACGTCTGCTGGTTTAACCGGGCCGTAAGCAACGCGGCCTTCCGGTGTCGAGACTTCAACCAGCGGCTCCAACCAGAACATCCCGCGGGAACCGTTGCGGATAATGTTGATATCGAGTTGACGCTTGGTTGCTTCAGCAGCAACCGCAGCGGCAATCTGATCCGCGCCCAGAGCCAGGGCTGTTGAATCGCAGGGAATATATACGGAGATCGTCATTTGGCACCTCCCAGTGAATCAACGACCTGATCGATCACTGATTCATCTGCACGGGCATGCAGAGTGATTTCATCAACCAGTATGTTTGGGCCCACAGCGCACTGGCCGAGGCAATAAATAGGTTCCAGGGCAATGTTGCCATTGGTGGTGTGCTCGTGCATTTTGCAGCCGAGCTTGCGTTCGATCTGGTCAATCAGTTGATTCGCGCCGCGGGCCTGGCAGGCTTCTGCGCGACAAACTTGGAGTATATGTTTGGCAGGCGGCGTCTGGCGGAAATGATGATAGTAGGAAACTACGCCGTAGACCTCAGCACGAGATAGGTTTAAGGCTTTACCGATGACGGCCAATGACGATTCGGGGATATAACCCAGGGCATCCTGGATGTCGTGCAATAGGGGGAGTAGTGCTCCCGGTTCATCCTTATGGGCATGGATGAGGGCCTGGATGGTTGCCTCTACTGGAAGTTCGTTGGGCTTATTCATGATTTAAAAACCGAGCCTCGTGCGAATAAAAAAAGCCGCGGCACCAAAGGGGGCGCACCGCGGCTTGTGAGCAGGCCTTACTTGAAGAGGATGAGGGCTTTTTGCAGCGTCTGCCAGATACCCCATCCCAGAGGGATCCAGACAGCAGCCCAAGCCAGTGTGACCAGCCAGGAATGGCTGGCTTGTTTGGCCAAAGCGGCCACATCCGAGCCAAAGTGCTGGTGGGTATCATCAGCAATTTTCTTCTCTTCAGCCAGTTCTTCCTTGGTCATGTGCAACTCTTCCGATACGGGACGAACTGCCCAGTTGCAGAGGAAGCCAATGATCAGTAGACCCGCCAGGATGTACATGGTGATGTTGTATACATCAGCACGGGCCACGCCATGATCCAGCTGATATTCACGGATGTAGTTCACCAGCACCGGACCGAATACACCCGCAGCCGACCAAGCGGTGAGCAGGCGACCGTGGATGGCGCCGACGAACTTGGTCCCGAACATGTCAGCCAGGTAAGCAGGAACCGTTGCGAAGCCGCCACCGTACATCGACAGAATGACGCACATGAAGAGCACGAACAGCGGCAGGTTGCCCGCCTGTGCCATTCCGGGGATACCGGCATACATGGCAAAGCCCAGCAGGAAGAAGGTAGCGTACGTCGCCTTACGACCGATCTTGTCCGAGAACGATGCCCAGATGAAGCGGCCTGCAATATTAAACAGCGAGAGCAGACCGGTGAAGCCGGCAGCAATGGCAGCAATGGCGGTCTTTTGCTCGACACTCAACTCGTTGAAGGTGAGGTCAAGGCCGATCAATTTGCCGCCGAACACTTCCTGCAGCATCGGTGAAGCCATACCGATAATGCCGATGCCAGCGGTTACGTTGAGGCAGAGCACCATCCAGACCAGCCAGAATTGACGGGTTTTCCAGGCCTTGCTCAGGTGAACATGGTTGCTGGTGATCATGCTGCTCTTTGAGGCCGGTGGCGGCGTCCAGCCTTCGGGTTTCCAGCCTTCGGCCGGGATGCGGTAACCCAGCGCACCGCTCATCATGAATACAAAATAGATGGCTGCCATCACCAGGAAGGTTTCAGCCACACCGACGGAGGTTGGGGTGGCGAAATACTTCATCAGGTTAGCGGCCAACGGGGCACCAATCATGGCACCACCACCGAAACCCATAATGGCCATACCGGTGGCCATGCCGCGGCGGTCCGGGAACCACTTGATCAGAGTCGATACTGGCGAGATGTAACCCAGACCCAGGCCGATACCGCCGATAACGCCAGAACCCAGCCACATGAGCCAGATCTGGTGCAGCTTGATGCCGATGGCCGAGATGACTAGGCCGCCACACCAGCAAAGTGCAGAGACCACACCGGCCTTCCGCGGGCCAACGCGTTCCAGCCAGCCGCCCCAGATTGCTGCGGAGGAGCCGAGGAATACAAAGAAGAGGGTGTACATCCAACCCAGGGTAGAGATTTTCCAGTCACAGTTCGTTGCAAACAGTTCGGCGATCAAACTCATGTCAGCCGGGCAGGCGACTGAGCTGGTAATCCCAATCGCTCTCGAAAGCGGTAGCCAGAACACGGAGAAGCCATAAGCCATACCGATACACAGGTGGATGGCGAGAGCTGCTGGCGGCACCAGCCAACGGTTAAAACCTGGTTTGGCAACGATTCGGCTTTTATCCAGCCAACCGCTTTTGGCCTCAGTGTGTGTCGTCATATGTCCCTCCTGGTATGAGTGCTGCGATCATCGGGCCATTGAAATGGCTCTAAACGTAATTGATTGCACGGAAATGAAATTACCTGATCCGACAATCAAGAAAAAGCGAATTTTTTCGAATTATTATTCAGGTTTTCCGAATTCTGCCCCCAGCGCCCCCGCTTCTGCAACGAGTGCAGTCAGAATCGGAGACGTTGATTCGCGCCTGACCGTTGCCAGACCAATTTTCCATTGCGTCGTCGGCTCAGTCAGCGGCAGTACGATCGTGTTTCTGGGCGCGCCGATCATTTCGATAACGCTCTGCGGGAAAATACCCGACCATGCACCCGTGGTGATATGCGCCAACATGCTGATAATGGAATTGGTCACCATCTGGGGGCGGATGTTGTGACCGATGCTTTTGAAGGTCGCATCGATAATCTGTCGGTTTTTCATGTCCGGTGTCAGTAGACAGAGATTGAGTGCGGCGGCTTCGCTCCAGGTGGCTGTCTTTCTATTCGCGAAGCGACCAAGCTCGGGCGTGAGCAGAACGTGTGGCTCATGCCAGAGCGGGGTGATAGCGAGCGATGCGGGCAATTGCTCATCCTGATAAACGATACCGGCATCAATATCGAATTGGCTCAGCCGTTGCAGAATCTCTCCGGTGCTTTGCGACAGGATTTCCACCGTGACATCCGGATGTCTGCGATAAAAGAGGTTGGAGAGAAAGGCGACTGCCGTCAGCGCCGTGGGAATGACGCCGATTTTCAGATGGCCTGACAATTTGCCGCGGCGCAGACTGAGCTCCTGTTGCATTGTGTTGACCGTGTTGCTGATATCCAGCGCATACTGCAGCAGTAGCGCGCCCTCACAGGTGAAGCCGCAGAAACTTTTACCACGCGCCACAATCGCGAAGCCGATCTCCGATTCCAGATCAGCAATGGCCGCAGACAGTGTGGAAGGGGAGACATTGCACGCGGCGGCTGCTCTGCCGAAGTGGCGCTCTTGAGACAGCGCAATCAGGTAACGATATTTACGATTAAGCATGGGTGACCTGACCTGTTCGGCTGATCGCAACGATGGATGGATATTCTACAGCCTGTTTCAGAGTGGCTATGCGGTAGCATGGCGTTGTCAGCAGTCATCATCCATCCTGAATGGATGACAATAAAACGCGTATGAATTTACACAGCCTTATTAATCGCTATCTGGTCGCCGATACGCCTACGCCGCCGTTAAAGGAACGGGTTAAATCTGCCGTGGGCACTGCGCTGGGCGTTGCAGCCGTTTTCGGTATCACTTATCTGGTGTTTGGCAATCAGTACGCGATGTTGACCGCAGTCGGTGCCTCGGCCGTGATTATGTTTGCGATACCGCATAGCCCGATGGCACAGCCCTGGTCGGTAATTGGTGGTTATCTTGTTGCGGTAAGTGTGGGATTGCTTGTCCAAACAGCGATGGTGCCGTCGATTCCGGGGGTGGCTGTGGCCATCGTACTGGTTGTGCTGTTGACGATGACGTTGAAGTGCCTGCATCCGCCTGCTGGCGCAATTATTGTGTTTGTATTCAATCAGCACCCACAGGACTTTCAGACTGGGCTGATGGTGCTGGCCAGTGTGATGCTTTCGGCACTATTGCTGGTTATTTTGGCGATGGTTTTAAACAATTTGGGGTTGGGTCGGAAATATCCACAGTGTCTGGCTGAACCGATAAGGAATCTGCACAGAACTCGTGATCAACCGCCAACGCTTAGAACCGGTGTGACGCATGAAGATCTGGACTATGCATTAAAGAAGCATGGCACTTATGTCGATATTCAAGAGGCGGAGCTCATCGATCTGTATGAAACCGCAATCGACCACGCGTTTTCTCGAAAAATGAACACCCGTTGCGGCGATATTATGGCAAGAGACGTCATTTCGATCACCGATAGCACGGGTCTTGATGAGGCTTGGCGCTTGCTGCATCAACACAAGATCAAGGCGCTGCCGGTGATTAATGCCCAACGACAGGTGATTGGCATTGTGACCGTGGCCGATTTCCTGAAGGATGTTGCCACGAAGCGCCTGCATTACCGGGCAGGCCTTGAAAATCTGGTGCATGGTGACCAGAACCTGGCGACCGATAGGCGACCTGTAAGCCAAATCATGACACAGCCTGTTGTCACAGAGCAGAGCGATGCGCTGGTTGCCTTGCTGATCAAAAAACTGTCAGACTTGGGGATGCATCATGTGCCTATTGTTAATGGGCAGCAGGAATTGGTTGGTATGATCACACAATCGGATCTCATTGGCAGCATGTATCAGAAGATTGTCTTGAACGCCAAGTGATTCGGGCTTGCCCATACTCATGCCTTACTCGGATTTTTTTTGGTTGCCGCTTTTCGGGCGGGTTTTGGTGTCAGTGTTTTAACCGAGGTGGTTACCGAGTTTTGCAGCGTTTGTTTCAGGAAGCGCGCCGTGTGGCTGCCTTTGACGTCGGCCACGCTCTCCGGCGTGCCTTCGGCAATGATGCGACCACCGCCTGCGCCACCTTCCGGCCCCAGGTCAATGACCCAGTCGGCGGTTTTAATCACGTCTAGGTTGTGCTCAATCACGACGACGCTGTTGCCGTGTTCGGTTAAGCGATGCAGGACGCCGAGCAGCAGGCGGATGTCCTGGAAGTGCAAGCCGGTGGTCGGTTCGTCGAGAATATAGAGCGTGCGGCCGGTGTCGCGCTTGGAGAGTTCCAGCGATAGTTTGACGCGCTGTGCCTCGCCGCCGGATAGCGTGGTGGCCGACTGGCCGAGTTGGATGTAGCCAAGGCCGACATCCATGAGAGTTTTGAGCTTGCGTGCAACCGTGGGCACCGCATGGAAGAATTCCAGCGCATCTTCCACAGTCATTTGCAGAATCTCGTGAATGTTTTTACCCTTGTACTGAATCTCCAGCGTCTCGCGGTTGTAACGCTTGCCGTGGCAGACATCGCAAGGTACATACACATCCGGCAAGAAATGCATTTCCACCTTGATGACCCCGTCGCCCTGGCATGCCTCGCAGCGCCCACCTTTAACATTGAAGGAGAAGCGGCCAGGCTCATAGCCGCGTGTGCGTGATTCGGGTACGTTGGAAAACAGCTCGCGAATTGGGGTCAGTAGCCCCGTGTAAGTCGCCGGGTTGGAGCGCGGCGTACGCCCAATCGGGCTTTGATCGACATTGATGACCTTGTCGATCTGATCCAGGCCTTCCAATGTTTCATAGGGCGCCGGTTCCAGACTGCTGCCATAGAGATGTTTGGCGCAAACGGCATACAGCGTGTCGTTGATGAGCGTCGATTTTCCCGAACCGGAAACCCCGGTGATGCAGGTGAACAAACCCAGGGGAATGGTCAGGTCGGTGCTCTGCAGGTTGTTGCCGGTGGCGTTTTTGAGTTGCAGTACGCGCTCGGGATTCGGCGTCTTGCGCGTGGCGGGCAGGGTAATGGCTTCACGACCTGACAGAAAAGCGCCGGTCATCGAGGCCGGATTGGCACAGATTTCGGCGGGTGTCCCTTCGGCCACGATGCGGCCACCATGTACACCGGCACCCGGACCCATGTCCACCACGTAATCGGCCATGCGGATGGCGTCTTCATCGTGTTCGACGACGATGACGGTGTTGCCCAGATCTCGCAGGCGTTGCAATGTGGCGAGCAGGCGGTCGTTGTCGCGCTGGTGCAAGCCAATTGACGGTTCATCCAGAACGTACATGACGCCGGTGAGGCCGGAGCCGATCTGTGACGCCAGACGGATGCGCTGCGCTTCGCCGCCGGAGAGCGTATCGGCCGAGCGTTCGAGTGAGAGATAATCGAGGCCGACGTTGATGAGAAACTCCAGACGCGCCGTGATCTCCTTGAGGATCTTCTCGGCAACCTGGGCACGATGGCCCTGTAGTTTGAGATCAGCAAAGTAGTCACGGCAATCGCGCAGTGGCAGGCGGCTGATGTCGTAGAGCGTGCGTTCACCAACCTGGACGTAGCGGGCTTCTTTGCGTAGGCGGGCGCCATGGCAATCCGGGCAGACCGTATCACTGACATATTTGGCGAGTTCTTCGCGGACAGTGGAGGAATCCGTCTCGCGGTAACGGCGTTCGAGATTCGGAATAATGCCTTCAAAACTGTGTTCACGCACGGTGAGTTTGCCGCGCTCGTTCAGGTACTGGAAGGGCAGGTTCTCTTCGCCGGAACCGTAGAGCACGATCTGGCGTACATCTTCCGGCAGATCCTTGAAAGGTGTGGCCACATCAAAGCCGTAATACTCAGCCAGGGCGATGATCATCTGAAAGTAAAACTGATTGCGCCGATCCCAGCCGCGGATCGCGCCGGAAGAGAGCGAGAGCTCCGGATGCGCGACGACGCGCTTGGGGTCGAAAAACTGAATAACGCCGAGACCATCACACTTTGGGCAGGCCCCCATCGGGTTGTTGAACGAAAAGATACGCGGTTCCAGTTCCTGCAGTGCAAAATTGCAATGCGGGCAGGAGAAGCGAGCTGAGAAGAGATGCTCCTCATGGTTATCCATGTTGAGAGCAATGGCGCGGCCATCGGCATGACGCAGCGCGACTTCAAAGCTTTCAGCCAGTCGTTGGCGCGTATCTTCACGTACCTTGAGGCGGTCGATCACCACATCGATCGTGTGCTTCTTGTTTTTGTCGAGCTTGGGTAGCGCGTCAATTTCGTGGATATCCCCATCAATGCGCAGGCGCACAAAGCCCTGGGCACGCAATTCGGCGAACAGATCCTGTTGCTCGCCTTTGCGATTGGCGACCACCGGGGCGAGGATCATGAGCTTGGTTTCTTCCGGCAGCGTGAGCACGTGGTCGACCATCTGCGACACAGTCTGTGCCTGCAGTGGCAGATGGTGCTCCGGGCAGTAGGGCGTGCGGGCGCGAGCGAAGAGCAGGCGCAGGTAGTCATGAATTTCAGTGACCGTGCCGACGGTCGAACGCGGATTATGGCTGGTAGCTTTCTGTTCGATGGAAATGGCCGGTGACAAACCTTCGATCAGATCGACATCCGGTTTTTCCATGAGCTGCAAAAACTGGCGGGCGTAAGCCGACAGACTTTCGACATAACGGCGCTGCCCTTCGGCGTAGAGCGTATCAAACGCGAGTGAACTCTTGCCCGAGCCTGACAGGCCGGTGATCACGATGAGCTTGTGACGCGGCAGATCGAGGCTGATGTTCTGCAGATTGTGCGTGCGCGCACCGCGGATGCGAATGTCTTCCATGACGATTTCCGAGTAGGCTGCGGCCAATGGCCGGTCGGCCGAAGGCCAACTGGTAATATTACGCGGCCACGTTTGTGCATCGCAACTGTTTATTTATGTCCAACCCTTCTCGCTCCCTCAAAGAACCCATGCTTCCCGCTGAAAGGCGTGCCGCCATGGGATTGGCTGCTATTTTTGCCCTGCGTATGCTGGGGCTGTTCATTGTGTTGCCGGTATTTGCCGTGGCCGCTCGCAGTCTGACGGGCGGGCAGGAAGTCGCAGCCGTCGGTCTGGCGCTGGGGGCCTATGGCCTGACCCAGGCGTTTTTCCAGTTGCCACTGGGGCTGGCGGCGGATCGCTGGGGTCGGAAGCCGGTGATTGCCTTCGGACTGACACTGTTTGTCGTGGGCAGTATCCTGTGCGCGACTGCCGATTCGATAGACGCCGTGACTTGGGGGCGCATGATTCAGGGCAGCGGCGCAATTTCTGCCGCCATCACTGCGCTGGTCGCCGATCTGACCCGAGACAGCCAACGCAGCAAGGCCATGGCCATGATCGGCGGCTCGATCGCACTGATGTTCGCCTTGTCGCTGGCCGTCGCACCGGTGCTTTATGGTTGGGTGGGGCTGGGTGGCCTGTTCTGGTTCACCTGTGTGCTGGGATTAGGCGCCTTCTGGGCGCTGTTTCGGCTGGTGCCGCCCGCGCCGCCTTTGGCTGTGCCGATTGCGGGGACGTTTCTGCAGGTGTTGGTGGAACCCCGGTTGTGCCGTCTGAATCTGGGCGTATTCATCCTGCATGCGATCCAGATCGCCATGTGGGTCGCTGTGCCGGCGTTGTTGATCGAGTTCGCGGGCCTGCCATTGGCCCGGCACTGGATGGTGTATCTACCGGCCGTGTTAGCCGCCTTGGTGTTGTTGTGGCCAGCCATGATGCAGGCCGAGCGTTATCAGCGCATGGCGCAGGTCTATAGCGTGGCGATCGCCCTGTTGCTTCTGACGCAGGTCGGGTTTATCGGCATGCTGCAGGTCGGCGACTACGGCGCAACTGCGGCCACGGTGCTGATTTTCAGCCTCGTCGCGCTGTTTTTTAGCGGCTTCAATATGCTGGAAGCGTTGCAGCCGTCGCTGATTTCCCGCATCGCGCCGCCTGTCGGCAAGGCGCAGGCCTTGGGTATCTACAACACCTTGCAATCGCTCGGGCTGTTTGCCGGCGGGGCTGCAGGCGGGCTGTTGCTGCAGATCGGTGGCTATAGCGCAGTATTCAGCGGGTGCGGCCTGTTGGCCCTGGTCTGGCTGGCGATTTCGCTGAAATGGCCGGCACGTCTGCCAACGTGATATTCTGGCGGTTCGGTAAGCCATCGTTTTGGCCACTACACTCGTTCACACTGGAGATTTGATATGGCATCGCTCAATAAAGTTCTGCTGATTGGTAACCTCGGCGCAGATCCCGAGACCCGTTATACGACCTCAGGCGATGCCGTCTGCAATATCCGTCTGGCGACGACCGATACCTGGCGCGATAAGGCCAGCGGCGAGCAGCGTGAATCGACGGAATGGCATCGTGTGGTGTTTTATCGCCGCTTAGCCGAAATTGCCGGGCAGTATCTGAAGAAGGGTTCGCAGGTTTACATCGAAGGGCGCATCAAGACGCGCAAGTGGCAGGACAAAGACGGCCAGGAGCGTTATACGACCGAAGTCGAAGCTACCGAAATGAAAATGCTGGGGCGCCGCGAGGGCCAGGGTGAGCCGGTCAGCCGTGATGATCCGTTTGCGCCGGCCGCTGCTGCGGGAAGTAACGCCAACCGCCGTCCGCCGGCCAATGTGGCGGATTTGGATGACGATATTCCGTTCTGATCCGTTTTCAGTATTCGACGTTCTGTTTCTGGTTGAGTAGTTGGGAGTCATCATGTCGGCAGCTTCGTCGAATCCTGCAGCATTATCGGCCCATGAGCACAAGACGAGTCTGCAATTGCTCGTTTTGGGCGCTCTGGGCGTGGTTTATGGGGATATCGGTACGAGTCCTCTCTATGCCTTCAAAGAGCTGTTTGCTGGCAATCACCCGATTCCGCTGACCGAAGCCAACGTTTTTGGCGGCCTGTCGATGATTTTCTGGGCGTTGATGATTATCGTCTCGCTCAAATATATTGTTTTCATCCTGCGCGCCGATAACCGCGGTGAGGGCGGCATGATGGCATTGATTGCTCTGGCGCTCCATGAGGCCCAAGACAAGCCGAAGCGGGCCAAATGGATCATGTTGGCCGGCATTCTTGGTACCGCGATGTTCTACGGGGACGGCATGATTACACCGGCCATCTCCGTGCTGTCAGCCGTTGAAGGTCTGCAGGTGGTGGCACCGCAGTTTACGAATGTGGTCATTCCGATTACGGTCATCATCTTGGTCGGCCTGTTTATGTTCCAGAAGCACGGTACGGCCAAAGTCGGCGCCTTCTTTGGCCCTGTCATGGGCGTCTGGTTCGGCGTACTGGGTGTGATGGGTGTCTACAACGTGATCGAGAATCCGCACGTGTTGCTGGCACTGAACCCGATGTATGCCTTGCATTTACTGTTCGACAATCCGCACATGGCCGTGTTTGCAATGGGTAACGTTGTTCTGGCGGTAACGGGGGCCGAGGCGCTCTATGCCGATATGGGTCATTTCGGTCGCAAACCGATCCGGTTGGCGTGGGCATTCTTTGTGTTGCCGGCGCTGGTGCTTAACTATTTCGGTCAGGCGGCGCTGGTGCTGGCTAATCCGGATGCCGTTGATAATCCTTTCTATATGGGTGTTCCGGAATACTTGCGGTTCCCGCTGGTCTGTCTGGCCACCTGTGCGACGGTGATTGCCTCGCAGGCCGTGATTACCGGCGCTTATTCGATGACGCGACAAGCCATGCAGCTCGGTTTTGTGCCGCGCATGTTGGTGACGCATACCTCGGAAAAAGAGCAGGGTCAGATCTATATGCCTGGCGTGAACTGGATGCAGCTTGCCGCCGTGATTTTGCTGGTGCTGACCTTCAAATCGTCCAATAACCTGGCGGCCGCCTATGGTCTGGCCGTCACCGGGGATATGGTGATTACCTCATTGCTGGCCGTCGTGGTGGCAGCCAAGATATGGCAGTGGGGCTGGTATCGAGCCGCGCTGCTATTCGCCTTTTTCCTGGTTTTTGAGCTGGTTTTCCTATGGGCCAATGTCCAGAAGATTCCGGATGGCGGCTGGTTCCCGTTAGTGGCCGGTCTGGTGATCTTTACCGTGATGACGACCTGGAAGCGAGGGCGTCAGTTGTTACGCAAACGTCTGCGCAGTGAAGAGTTGCGCCTGGATGCGTTTGTTGGCAGCCTGGCCGTGGGCGGCCCGACTCGGGTGCCGGGGACCGCCGTATTTCTCAATGCCGATCTGACTGGCGTGCCGCATGCGTTGCTGCATAACATGATGCACAACAAGGTCCTCCATGAGCGCGTGCTGGTCACCTGTGTGCAGATTGAAGACGTGCCGTTTGTGCCTGAGACAGATCGTATTGAAGTCAAACCGCTCAAGGAAAACTTCTGGACGGTGTTGGTGCGTTACGGATTCAAGGAGGAGCCGGACATTCCGGTCGCGCTGGCGCTATGTGCCGCACACGGTTTACCGATCCATATGATGGAAACCTCGTTCTTCCTGGGGCGCGAGACGCTGATTCCGAAGCTCAATTCGGAAATGGCCTTCTGGCGTGAAAAACTCTTTGTCACCATGTTCCGAAATGCGGATAGTGCGACGAACTATTTCAATATTCCGACGAATCGCGTCGTTGAGCTCGGCACGCAAGTTGTTCTATAACAGGTGTGTGGGTCTACCCAATAAAAACCGGGCGCTGGCTCGGTTTTTATTCAGCCTCGCCGCGTTCAGTAGCTACGGATCTTGTTGACCATCGCCGTGGTGGAGGTCTCGTGCAGGAAGGGGATAGAAACGACTTTGCCGCCCCAACCACGAACTTCCGGCGCGCCGACGATCTGATCGACGGGCCAGTCGCCGCCTTTGACCAGAATGTCCGGTTTGCAATCCAGAATGCGTTCAATGGGCGTATCTTCGTCAAACCAGGTAACGAGCGATACGCACGCTAGCGCGGCCAAAACAGCCATGCGGTTTTCCAGTGGGTTCAGCGGGCGGTCATCGCCCTTGCCCAAGCGCTTGACCGAGGCATCCGTATTGGCAGCCACGATCAGCGATGCACCGAGCGCCCTCGCCTGTGCCAGATAGGTGACATGTCCGCGGTGCAAAATATCAAAGCACCCGTTGGTAAAGACAACGGGGCGGGGGAGCAGCGCCACGCGAGCCGCCAGGTCTTCGGGTGCAACCATCTTCTGTTCGAAGTCCGGCAGCGGTAGATCCGTCATGTGACTCATATCAAGCCGTCGCCAGTGACTTGCGAAAACGGTTCAGATCCTGGACGGTCTCGAATGTCTTGTCGAACAGGCTCGACAGGTTGCGCAAAATACCCCCCACAACGCGTTCTTCGCACGACTTGTCAAACTTGATCTGGGTGTCCAGCCAATGCTCCAGCCATTCCGGGTCCGGAATGCGGCTTTGTACCGTGTCCTGTGGATAGAGCGACTTGTTCACGTGCAGATTGGTCGGGTGCAATGCCTGTTGAGTGCGTGCCGAACTGGCCATCAGCACGCCGATCTTGGCGAAGGCCTGAGCAGCTACATTGCCATGGGTATCGAGGGCCTTTTTCATGTACTTGAGATAGGCACCACCGTGGCGGGCTTCGTCGCGTGAGAGCAGATCGTAGATTTTCTTGATGACCGGTTCGGTGTGCCATTCGCCGGCACGGCGGTACCATTGGGTCAGACGGACTTCGCCACAGAAGTGCAGCATCAGCGTTTCCAGCTTAGGCGCTGGGTCGAATTCGAAACGAATTGCATGCAACTCGGCTTCGGTAGGGCACAGATCCGGGCGAAAGCGACGGAGATACTCGATCAGCACCAGCGCGTGTTTCTGTTCCTCGTAGAACCAGATGCTCATAAAGGCGCTGAAATCGGAATCGTCGCGGTTGTCACGCAGGAACATTTCCGTTGCAGGTAGGGCGGCCCATTCAGTGATTGCGTTGTATTTGATCGTGAGTGCCTGCTCTTCGGTCAGCTTGGAGTCGTCGAAATCATCCCAAGGGACATCATCAGCCATGGACCAACGGGCTTTTTCGAGGCTGTGATAGAGGTCGTGGAAGAGCATAAGCGGTCTTTTTATGATGGATCGGTCTATGAAGTCACTATATTTTATCAACGAAGCACAGAGCCAGCGTGGATTTTGAGCCGATGGCGGCATATTTGCAGATTTAAGGTTCTTTGCACGAGTCGAGCCGCACGAGGTGTTAAAATCAAAAAGTTCTGTTCCGGATGCGGTTCATTTTGATGCACACCCCCTTTGTAGAGATCCAAGGCCTTGATTTTGCCTACGGAGAGCGTCCGGTGCTTTCCGGGATTGATATGCGCCTGCCCAAGGGCAAATTGACCGCCATCATGGGCGGTTCGGGCTGTGGCAAGACGACATTGTTGCGCCTGATTGCCGGCCAGATTCAACCCACGCGCGGCACGGTTCAGGTGGCCGGTCAGGATGTCGGCCAAATGCATCAACGCGGCCTGTACGACATGCGCCGCCGGATGGGGATGCTGTTTCAGTTCGGCGCCTTGTTTACCGATATGTCGGTGTATGACAATGTGGCGTTTCCGCTACGCGAGCATACGCGTTTACCGGAGTCGGCTATCCGCGATCTCGTGCTGCTCAAGCTTGAAGCGGTTGGTCTGCGCGGTGCGGCGCAGTTGATGCCGGCCGAATTGTCGGGCGGCATGGCGCGGCGTGTGGCGCTGGCGCGCTCGGTGGCACTCGACCCCGAACTGATTCTTTTTGATGAACCGTTTACCGGGTTGGATCCGATCTCCCTGTCGATTATCGCGACGCTGATTCGTCGCTTAACCGATGCGCTGGGGGCGACTTCTGTCATGGTGACGCATGACGTGCATGAGTCGCTGGCGGTGGTGGACTATGTTTATTTCATGTCATCCGGCCGTGTCGTCGGGTCAGGAACACCGGAAGAAATCCGGGTGTCGAGCGACCCCTATGTCTATCAATTCGTTCATGCACAGCCGGATGGCCCGGTGCATTTCCACTATCCGGCCCCCGAACTGGATGCCGAATTGCTGGAGGGCGTCTGATGGCTTTTCTGGAACGCTTTTTCTCGCGGATTGGCGCCAGTACGGTGGACCGCATCTGGCGCCTGGGTTTTGCTGCCCGTTTTTTCATGGCGATGCTGGCGCAGTCCGGCGAAACCTTCCGGCGTCCGCGGTTATTGCTGCGCGAGTTGTTCGCCAGCGGTGTTTTGTCTCTGATCATCATTCTGGTGTCAGGTCTGTTCGTCGGCCTCGTTCTCGGCTTGCAGGGCTACGACACGCTACAGCGCTATGGTTCCTCTGAGGCGCTCGGGATCCTCGTGGCGTTGTCGTTGGTGCGGGAGCTTGGCCCGGTCGTGGCAGGTCTGCTCTTTGCTTCGCGCGGTGGTTCATCCATCACGGCAGAGATCGGCCTGATGAAAGCGACCGAGCAACTAACGGCGATGGATATGATGGCCGTCAACCCGCTGGCCCGCATCATGGCCCCTCGTTTCTGGGGTGGCGTGATTTCGATGCCGCTGCTGGCGGCGCTGTTCACGGCGGCGGGGATCTTTGGTGGCTGGCTGATCGGCGTGGTCTTCATCGGCGTCGATGAAGGTGCGTTCTGGGCGCAGATGCAAGCCAGCGTGGATTTCCGACACGATGTCTTTAATGGCATCATCAAGAGCGCCGTATTCGGCGTAGCGGTGTCCCTGATTGCCGTTTTCGAGGGCTTTGATTCCGTGCCAACAGCCGAAGGTGTGTCGCGCGCCATTACCCGTACCGTGGTGACCTCGGCGCTCGCGATTTTGGCGCTGGACTTTGTATTGACTTCTTTTA
The DNA here is from genome assembly GCA_048859965.1 of Fluviibacter sp. Taxonomy (GTDB): domain Bacteria; phylum Pseudomonadota; class Gammaproteobacteria; order Burkholderiales; family Rhodocyclaceae; genus Fluviibacter. The sequence goes on along the minus strand of JBLIZO010000095.1, from coordinate 17,257 downwards.
TGTTCCGAGGTTTATGATGAACCGCAAGGTAATGGATCTGTGGGTCGGTGTATTTGTGGCGATCAGTTTCGCCGCTATCCTGTTCCTGGCGCTCAAGGTCAGCAATTTCTCTGCGTCGAGTTTTGCTGCGACTTATGAACTGACAGCCCGCTTTGACAATATCGGCGGACTCAAGGTACGCGGCCCGGTCAAGAGCGCTGGCGTGGTCGTGGGGCGCGTGGCGGATATCCGCTTTGACCCGCAGAACTATGAAGCCAACGTCATCCTGAATATCGACAGCCGTTACCAGTTTCCCAAGGATACCTTTGCCTCAATTCTGACTTCTGGTTTGCTGGGTGAGCAGTACATCGGTCTGGATGCCGGTGGCGACGAGCAGATGATTCCGCCAGGCGGTAAAATCGCCAAAACGCAATCCGCTATTGTATTGGAGAAGTTGATCAGCCAGTTCCTGTTCAACAAGGCCTCGGAAGGGAAGAAGGATGCCGCTGCTGAATAAGATCACGTTCAAGCGCCTCATGCTGGGCGCTGCGCTGACTCTCAGTGTCTCGGGCATTACCGTTGCCGAGGAGCTCCCCCATCCCGCAGATACTGCTGACGTTACGACGGCAACGCAGTCGGCACCGGCCGTCGCTGAAACATACAACAATCCGCGTGATCCGTGGGAAGGCTTTAACCGTGGCGTGTTTGCCTTCAACGAAGGCGTAGATGGGGTGGTTATCAAGCCCATTGCCCAGGGTTATGAATTCATTATTCCCGAGCCGATCCGTATTTTGGTCACCAATGTGTTCTCCAATCTGGGCGATGTCGTCATCGGCATCAACGACCTGCTGCAGGGACGTGGCGAACAGGCCTTCAACAGCTTTGGCCGCGTGGTCATCAACACCACGCTGGGTTTTGGCGGCTTGTTTGATGTCGCCGGTAACGCGGGTTGGTATAAGAACGACAATGATTTCGGCGTGACTTTCGCCCGTTGGGGGGCACCTTCCGGGCCGTTTCTGATGTTGCCGATCGTGGGGCCGAGCAACGTGCGCGATACCTTTGGCTGGGCGGCTAATGTGGCAGCCAGCCCGCTGACGTTCGTGGTGAAGGACCCGACGGCGTATTACACTGCCTGGGGCGTCAACTTCATCAATACCCGTGCCAATCTTTTCCCGGCCGAGAAGATCATCGAAGAAGCCGCGACAGACCGCTATAGCTACCTGCGCGATGCCTTCATGCAGAATCGCCTGAACCTGATTTACGATGGCGAGCCACCGCCCGGGCTGGCTGAATCACCAGAAGATCCCGGCGAATCCGATACGTTGGCCGATCAGCCTGCTACCCGATAACGATTTACTGTCACGAAAGAACCCGATGCTGCAACGTGTCCGCCAATTTCTGCTGCTCCTGACCCTGATTGCAGCCCCTGTGCTGGCTCAGGCCAATATCATGCCGCCTGACAAGTTGATTCATCAGATCACGCAGGAAACGTATGTCTATGTGAATCAGGATGCCAGCCTGCAGAAGGGGGACCCTACCAAACTCATCGAGTGGGCCGAGAAGTCGATTCTGATGTACTTTGACTTCAACCGGATGACCCGTCTGGCCGTCGGCAAGGATTGGCGTCAGACGACGCCGGAGCAGAAGAAACAGTTGGTTCAGGAATTCCGCCGTCTGCTGGTGCGTACCTACGCCAATGCGTTTATCAGTGTTAACAAGAACCAGACCATCGAATACAAGCCTTTCAAGATGGCGGGCGACGAAAACGAAGTCATCGTCAAGACCTTGGTCGTCAAGCCGGGGGCGAAGCCGCTGGACGTGAATTTCAGTCTGGAGAAGGGCGCCGATAGCTGGAAGGTCTATGATATTGCCGTAGCAGGCGTTTCGCTGATTACCAATTATCGGGACAGCTTTGCTCAAGAAATCAACGCCAACGGTATTGATGGCCTGATCAAGATGCTGGCGGAAAAGAACCGTCAACTGGAACAGAAGGCCAAAGCCTCCTGAAATGTCGGCAATGACGAGTGTGCAAATGCGTGGTGATGCTCAGCGGTTGGCGTTTCAGGGCGCCATGACTGTCCACGAGGTGCCTGATCTGCTCGCCGGCCTGGCAGCGCACAAGGGGGTCACCCATGTCGATCTGCATGCCGTGGATCGTGTCGATTCGTCTGCGCTGAGCGTGTTATTGGCTTTGAGCCGCGCCGCCAATGGGGCGACAGTCACGGTCTATCATGCGCCACCGGCCTTGCGCGCGTTGAGCGATCTGTACGGTTTGCAGAACCTGTTCTGGGTCGTTTGAGCGGGTGGGCATTTCTGCGGTTGCCGTCCGGCAAGTCTCCAAAACCTTTCATCGCCACGCCCGGGCGGTGCATGCATTGCACGATGTCACGCTTGATATTGCGCAGGGCGAGTTTTTCGGGCTGCTCGGGCCGAACGGCGCCGGTAAAACCACGTTGATTTCCTGCATGGCCGGATTGTGCCGTCAAGATAGCGGCGACATCCGGATATTGGGACACGATACCCGTACGGATTATCGTCAGGCGCGTCGGGCGCTGGGCGTCGTGCCGCAGGAGTTGGTGTTTGATCCCTTTTTTTCAGTCCGTGAGATTCTGCGCCTGCAGTCCGGCTATTTCGGCATTGCGAAGAATGATACGTGGATTGATGAGCTGCTGGGTGCTCTGGATTTGACCGACAAGGCAGACCATTCCATGCGCAATCTGTCCGGCGGCATGAAGCGGCGAGTATTGGTGGCACAGGCGCTGGTGCATCGACCGCCTGTGATTATTCTCGATGAACCGACGGCGGGTGTCGATGTCGCCTTGCGCCAGGGGCTTTGGCAGTTCATTCGCCGATTGAACCGTGACGGCCACACGATTATTCTGACGACGCATTACCTCGAAGAAGCTGAAGCGCTGTGCGGTCGTCTGGCACTTATGCGCTCGGGCGAAATCTGCGCGCTGGAAAAGACCGACACCCTGATCTGTCAGTTCGCCAAACATCGTTTGACCGTACGTCTGAGCGAGCAAAGCACATTACCGCCCGCCTTACGGGCGCTGGCGCAGCCCGTGTCAGACACCGACCGTAGTTGGATGTGGACGCTGGAGGCATTGGCCGATATCGAGGCCGTTCTGGCAGCCTTGCGCGAATCAGGCGCTACCTTGGAGGACATGAGTCTGTCGCCACCGGATCTGGAAACCGCGTTCCTGAGTTTCATGGGCCATCACGCCGAAGGCGGGAGCACGGATGACTGAGTTTCTGACCTTGCTACGCAAGGAACTCCTGCGTTTCTGGAAGGTTGGTTTCCAGACTGTATGCGCGCCGGTGCTGACGGCATTACTGTATCTGATGATCTTCTCGCAGGTGCTGGAAAACCATGTCGAGGTGCATGGCATCCGCTACACGGCTTTTCTGATTCCGGGGCTGGTGATGATGTCCGTCCTGCAGAATGCCTTTGCCAATAGCTCGTCGTCGCTGATTCAATCCAAGATTACGGGCAATCTGGTATTCGTGTTGCTGACGCCGATCTCCAATGCCCAGTTTTTTGGCGCGTATCTGTTGGCTGCGACGATTCGCGGTGCGGTCGTCGGGACGGGGGTGTTGCTCGCCACCTGCTGGATCGGCGGCCTGACACTGGCTGAACCGTTCTGGGTGCTGGCCTTCACCCTGCTCGGCGGCGCGCTGATGGGCAGCCTGGGGCTGATCGCGGGCATGTGGGCGGAGAAGTTTGACCAGATGGCGGCCTTCCAGAATTTCCTGATTCTGCCGCTGACCATGCTGTCGGGCGTCTTCTACTCGGTACAATCTCTCCCTGAGTTCTGGCAGATGGTCTCCCGGATCAATCCGGTGTTTTATCTGATCGACGGTTTTCGTTACGGCTTTTTTGCCGTATCCGACGCCGCTCCCTGGTTGAGCCTCGGGGTTGCGTCTGCCTTTACGTTGTTGGTTGGATGGTTGAGTTATGGATTACTGGTGCGTGGTTACAAGCTGCGCACCTGATTAGGAAGCATGATGGTTCGTCTGGATGATATTGAAGCGGCGCTGCGCGCCAAATTGCCGGTGCAACATCTGGCGCTGGATGGCGATGGTCGCCATTTTGAATTGCTGATGGTCAGTGAAGCGTTTGTTGGCCTGAGCCGCGTACGTCGTCATCAGGCCGTGTATGCCGCGCTGGGCGATGCCATGCGCGACGAACTCGTCCATGCGCTGACCATGCAGACACTGACCCCGGAGGAGTGGGCGAACCGTGGATAAGTTACTGATTCAGGGCGGAAATCGCCTGCAGGGCGAGATTCGTATTTCCGGCGCCAAAAATGCGGCGCTACCGATTTTGTGCGCCAGCCTGCTGACGCGCGAGCCGCTGGAGCTGACCAATCTGCCACATCTGCATGATGTGGCGACCATGATCCGTCTTCTTACCAACATGGGGGTCGCATCAACACTGGATGGCGCCGAAGCGGGTGTCACGCTTGATGCCAACGGCTTGACCGACCCGACCGCGCCTTACGAGCTGGTCAAGACCATGCGTGCGTCGATTCTCGTATTGGGCCCGCTGGTGGCACGTTGGGGCGAGGCCAAGGTCTCCTTGCCCGGCGGCTGCGCCATCGGTGCCCGACCCGTCGATCAGCACATCAAAGGCCTGCAGGCCATGGGCGCCGAGGTCCATGTCGAAGCCGGTTATATCCATGCCAAGGCCCCGGCCGGTGGCCTCAAGGGCGCCCGGATCTGCACCGACATGGTGACCGTGACCGGCACGGAAAATCTGATGATGGCGGCGACGCTGGCGCAGGGTGAAACCATCATCGAAAACGCCGCCTGTGAGCCGGAAGTCGTCGATCTGGCTAACTGCCTGATCGCCATGGGCGCCAGGATCGAAGGCGCCGGGACAGATCGCATCGTGATTCAAGGTGTCGCTGCCTTGCATGGCGCTGAACATGCCGTGATGCCGGATCGCATTGAAACCGGCACCTACCTGTGCGCGGCTGCCATTACCGGTGGGGATGTTGTGCTGCAAGGCACTTCAACCGCGTATCTGGATGCCGTCACCGCCAAGCTGGCCGAAGCCGGTTGTGTTATCGACGGCGATGCGAACCACATCAGCCTCAAGGCCCCGGCACGGCTGAAAGCCGTGTCGTTCCGGACGGCGCCGTATCCAGCGTTTCCGACCGACATGCAGGCGCAGTTGATGGCGATCAACTGTCTGGCCGAAGGCACGGCGATCATCAAGGAAACGATCTTCGAGAACCGTTTCATGCATGCCGTCGAGCTGATGCGCCTGGGCGCCGATATTCACATCGACGGCAATTCGGCCGCCGTTACGGGCGTCGAGCGCTTGGAAGGCGCCACCGTCATGGCGACTGATCTGCGTGCGTCGGCTGCGCTGGTCATCGCCGGCCTGGCGGCGCAGGGCGAAACGCTGATCGAGCGCATCTACCATCTGGATCGCGGTTATGAACGTATCGAGGAAAAACTGGCCCGTCTGGGGGCGTCGGTGCGCCGCGTCCGCTAGAATACGATTTTTGCACTGGAACGCGCGCTGTGACGAGTAATACCCCCGGAATCACGATTGCCCTGTCCAAAGGGCGCATCCTCGAAGAAACCTTGCCACTGCTCGAAGCGGCCGGCGTTCTGCCGACCGAAGATCCGGAATCCTCACGCAAACTGATTCTCCCGACGCAGGATCCAGACGTCCGCATCGTCATCGTCCGTGCCACGGACGTGCCCACTTACGTGCAATATGGCGCCGCCGATCTCGGCGTGGCCGGCAAAGACGTGCTTATCGAGCACGGTGGTCAGGGGCTGTACCAGCCGCTGGATCTGCAGATCGCCAAGTGCAAGATGATGGTCGCAGTGTCCGATGGTTTCGATTACGCTGCGGCGGTGAAACCCGGTAGCCGCCTGCGCGTGGCGACAAAGTACGTGAACATCGCGCGCGATCACTTCGCCGCCAAGGGCGTACACATCGACCTGATCAAACTCTATGGTTCGATGGAGCTGGCGCCGCTCGTCGGCTTGTCAGATGCCATCGTTGATCTTGTGTCATCAGGTAATACGCTGCGCGCCAACAATCTGCAGGCCGTGGAAGAGGTGATGCCGATTTCGTCACGCCTGGTGGTCAACCCGGCGTCACTCAAGCTCAAGCATGAGCGGCTGCAACGGATACTGGCGGACTTTGAAGGTGCCGTCGCCCGCCTGTCGGCAGCATGAAAACAGGATGCCCGTCATGATTCGTCGATTGTCTACCGCTGCCGCCAATTTCGATGCCGACCTCAAGGCGTTGCTGGCGCTGGAAGCCAGTCAGGATGCCAGCATCGAGCGCACGGTGCTCGACATTCTCGCCGACATTCGTCAACGCGGTGATGTGGCACTGCTGGAATTTACCCGCAAGTTTGACCGGCTTGAGGTCCATGACGCACACCACCTGGAACTGCCGCGCGCCGAACTTGATGCAGCGCTGGCCGGGTTGTCTCAGGAACAACGTGCAGCGCTAGAGACAGCGGCGCAGCGCATTCGCGCATTTCATGAGCGTCAGCGCGTGGAAGGCTGGACCTACACCGAAGCCGACGGTACCCTGCTCGGCCAGCGCGTCACCCCACTGGATCGCGTCGGTCTTTACGTACCAGGCGGCAAAGCGGCCTATCCGTCCTCCGTGCTCATGAACGCGATCCCGGCTAAGGTGGCGGGTGTGGGCGAACTCATTATGGTTGTACCGACGCCGGGTGGCGAACGTAACCCGCTGGTGCTGGCGGCTGCGGCGATTGCCGGCGTTGATCGCGTCTTTACCATTGGTGGGGCGCAGGCGGTCGGTGCCTTGGCTTACGGTACGGCGACTGTGCCGCAGGTAGACAAGATCGTCGGCCCGGGTAATGCCTATGTGGCCAATGCCAAACGTCATGTCTTCGGCACGGTCGGCATCGACATGATCGCCGGGCCGTCGGAAATTCTCATTATTGCCGACGGTGATACACCGCCCGATTGGGTGGCAATGGATTTGTTTTCGCAGGCTGAGCATGACGAACTGGCGCAATCGATACTGATTTCTCCGGATGCCGTCTACCTGGATGCCGTGACCGAGAGTATCGTGCGCCTGTTGCCGCAGATGCCGCGCGCCGAGGTGATCCGCAAGTCGCTGGCCGATCGTGGCGGCCTGATTCTGGTCAAGGACCTGGCTGAAGCCTGCACGATCAGCAACCGCATTGCACCCGAGCATCTGGAACTCTCCGTCAAAGACCCGCAAGCGCTGGTACCGTTAATTCGTCACGCGGGCGCCATCTTCATGGGCGCGTACAGTTCGGAGTCGCTCGGTGATTATTGCGCCGGCCCCAACCATGTGCTGCCGACTTCTGGTAGTGCGCGTTTTTCGTCGCCGCTGGGCGTGTATGACTTCCAGAAGCGCAGCAGTCTCATTCATGTGTCGCAGGCGGGCGCCCAGACATTGGGGCGTATTGCGTCCAGTCTGGCCGAAGGCGAGGGGCTGACGGCGCATGCGCGATCCGCAGACTTCCGGCTCGGCCACTAACGGTTCTGCTGTCACGGTTCGGGCCGCGCCCGGACCTGCTGCGCTGTTTCGTGGTTTTGCCCGTGTCGGCTTGTCGGGCTTCGGTGGGGTATTGCCCTGGGCACGGCGCATGCTGGTCGAGACCGAGAGCTGGCTGACCGCTGAAGAATTTAACGTGCTGCTGGGGCTCTGCCAGTTTCTGCCAGGCCCCAACGTGATCAATCTGGCTGTTGCCGTCGGGGTGCGCTGCTGCGGTTGGCGCGGTGCGCTTGCTGGCGCGCTGGGGTTGATGATCGGCCCTTTCCTGATCGCGTTGTTGTTGGGCCTGCTGTATGCGGCCTACGGCGAGATTCCGGCTGTGCAATCCATGCTCTATGGCATTACGTTGGTCGGCGCTGGGCTCATCATTGCGACGGGCATCCGTATGGGCTACAACGTCAAACAACGTGCCGTCTACCTGCCGTTTGCCGCCGCGGCTTTTGTAGCGCTCGTTGTGCTGCACTGGCCGCTACCCGTCGTGATGCTGGGGGGCGCCGTGTTGACAGTCAGTCTGAGCTGGTGGCGTCTGGCGCGAGATAGTCGAAAGCTGGGCCCATGAGTGTATTGATCGAACTCTTCGTCAGCTTTTTCCTCGTCGCCTTTGTATCCTTCGGTGGGGCCACGGCGGTGATTCCCGAGCTGTATCGGATCGCAGTAACCGAACATGGCTGGATGGACGCCCAGACCTTTACCGAACTGTTTGCCATTGCTCAGGCTGCACCAGGGCCGAATGTGCTGATCGTCACGCTGATTGGCCAGCATACGGCTGGCTGGCCCGGCGCTGTGGCGGCCACGATGGGCATGTGCCTGCCGATGAGCCTGCTGGTGGGTTTGCTTTTCAAGCACTGGGATCGGCTGCAACACTGGCGTGGTCGTACTGCGCTTCAACTCGGCGTGGCGCCTTTGGCGGTCGGCCTTGTGTTGGCCTCCGGCACCTTGATTGCACGCTCGACCGGACCCGGCTGGATGGGTCTTGCGCTGGTCATGGTGACGATCTGGCTCAGTCTGCGGACAAAACTGCATCCGCTCTGGCTGATCCTGATCGGCGCGCTGCTGGGTGTTGCCGGGATCGTTTAGCGCTCAGGCCAGAATCGTCTGCAGTGCCGTCACGAGTGCCGCGCATTCTTCCTGCGTGCCGATGGTGATGCGCAGGTGCTGGTCGATGCGTGGCAGGCGGAAGTGACGCACGATGATGGCGCGTTCGCGTAGCGCGACCGCCAGCGCTCCGGCATCGTGCTGCGGATGGCGGGCGAACACAAAGTTGGCTTTTGACGGCACCACCTCAAAGCCCAGGCGCGCCAGTTGTTCGGTCAGCCAGTCACGGCTGGCAATAATGCGTTGGCGGTCGTGATCAAAAGCGGCACGATCCTCAATCGCAGCGATGGCGCCGGCACTGGCCAGTCGATCCACGGGGTAGGAGTTGAAGCTGTTCTTGATGCGTTCCAGGCCGGCCAGCAGCTCGGGTTGGCCGATAGCGAAGCCGACGCGCAGGCCGGCCAGCGCCCGTGATTTGGAGAAGGTCTGCACCACGAGCAGGTTCGGATAATCCTTGACCAGCGGCACGGCTGTCTCGGCGCCGAAATCCACATAGGCCTCATCGACCACGATCACCTGATCCGGCAAACGGCGACACAACCGGCTGATGGCATCCAGATTGACAATCTGGCCGGTCGGCGCATTGGGGTTCGGGAAAATCACCGCGCCGGCATTGTCCGGAATGGCCTCTAGATCCAGCGAGAAATCCTCGCTGAGTGGTACCGTTTGTGCCGTGATGCCGTTCAATTGGCAATAGACCGGGTAAAAGCTGTAGGTGATATCCGGGTAAACCAGCGGCCCGGCATGGTTAAGCAGCGCTTGGAAGGCAAATGCCAGAATTTCGTCTGAACCGTTGCCGACAAACACATGATCGCGACCAATGTCGTGATAATCGGCGATCGCCTGGCGCAGCGCTGTCGAATCCGGATCCGGATACAGACGTAAATCGCTGCCCACTGCAGCGCGAATGGCCTCCAGTACGCGCGGTGAGGGCGGGTAGGGGCACTCGTTGGTATTCAGTTTGATCAGATTGGCGATCTTGGGCTGTTCGCCCGGTGTATAGGGCGTCAGTCCGTGGACGATCCGGCTCCAGAATCGGCTCATGCGTGTGGGGCTTTCCGGGTGATATTTACGGTCAAAGCCTGCAAGCATTAGGGCTTGGCAGGGCGCTGCGATGGTATCATGGCGGGAATTCATCAGGACTGCACCATCATGCGGCAAGCCACCATTCAGCGCGATACTCTTGAAACCCAGATTACCGTCGGCATCGACCTTGACGGCACGGGCAAGGCGGACTTGGCGACCGGCGTACCGTTTCTGGATCACATGCTCGACCAGATTGCCCGTCATGGCCTGATTGACCTGACCATCAAGGCCAGCGGTGATCTGCACATCGACGCACACCACACGGTCGAGGACATCGGCATCACGCTGGGCCAGGCGTTTGCCGAGGCGGTCGGCGACAAGAAGGGTATCGTGCGCTATGGTCATGCCTATGTGCCACTCGACGAAGCGCTGTCGCGCGTTGTGATTGATCTCTCAGGACGCCCTGGTCTGGTCATGGATGTACCGTTCAAGCGCGCCTGGATCGGTCAGTTTGATGTCGATCTCTTTTCGGAGTTCTTCCATGGCTTTGTGAACCACGCCAAGGTCACACTGCACATCGACAACCTCCGTGGCGAAAATGCGCACCATCAGGCCGAAACAGTCTTCAAGGCCTTTGGCCGTGCACTGCGCATGGCGATTGCGCCGGATGCGCGCCAGGCTAATGTGATTCCGTCCACCAAGGGCTCGCTCTGATTGCCTGAAAGTCTGGCTGTGACTTGCACGATTCTGGACCGCTCATGACGCACCCCAACCGTATTGCCGTCGTTGACTATGGCATGGGCAATCTGCGTTCCGTCGAACAGGCGTTGCGCCATGTGGCTGCGCAGTTGCCCGATCCGGCTGACGTGGTGCTGGCCGCCACGCCGGATGTGATTGAAGCGGCCGACCGGGTGGTGTTTCCGGGGCAGGGCGCCATGCGCGACTGCATGGCCGAACTGGACGCACGCAATCTGCGCCAGGCTGTCAAAGACGCTGCCGCCAGCAAACCTTTCCTCGGCATCTGCATCGGCTTGCAGATGCTGTTTGAACACAGTGAAGAGGGTGACGTTGCCGGCCTGGGCATTCTGCCCGGTCAGGTCAGGCGCTTTGCCGGTGATCTGGTTGGCCCTGATGGTCAGCGCCTGAAGGTACCGCATATGGGCTGGAATCAGGTAATACAGAAGCCGCATGCGCTATGGGCGGGTATTGCCGATCAGGCGTTCTTCTACTTTGTGCACAGCTATCACGTCGTGCCGGCTGACCCGGCATTGGTGGTGGGGCAGACTGACTACGGTATCCCATTTACTGCAGCCGTCGCACGCGACAACATTTTTGCCATCCAGTGTCACCCGGAAAAAAGTGCGCGTGATGGCCTGCAACTGTTGCGCAATTTTGTAAGCTGGACGCCAAAGGCGTCCGTATGATTCACTGATCCGACGTACTATCGACATCTATCATGCTGATCATTCCTGCAATTGACCTCAAAGACGGCCAGTGTGTACGCCTGAAACAGGGCCTTATGGAAGACGCGACCGTCTTCAACAACAGTCCGGCCGCGCAAGCCCAGGCCTGGCTGGATCAGGGCGCCCGCCGCCTGCATCTGGTGGATCTGAATGGCGCTTTTGCCGGTAAACCGGTGAATGATGCTGCCGTGCGTAGCATTCTGGAAGTCGTCGAGGAACGTATTCCCGTCCAACTCGGTGGGGGTATTCGTGATCTTGATACGATTGAGCGCTATCTGGATCTGGGCATCAGCTACGTTATTATCGGTACCGCAGCGGTCAAGACACCCGGCTTTTTACAGGATGCCTGCACGGCGTTTCCCGGACACATCATTGTTGGCCTCGATGCCAAAGACGGTAAGGTGGCCGTTGATGGCTGGTCGAAAATCACGGGTCATGACGTGATTGATCTGGCGCAGAAATTTGAACATTATGGTGTTGAAGCCATCATTTACACCGACATCGGTCGCGACGGCATGCTGTCGGGTATCAACGTGGAAGCCACCAGGAAGCTGGCTCAGGCACTCAAGATACCGGTCATCGCCTCGGGCGGCCTCACCAATATGGGCGATATTACTGCGCTCTGCGCCGTCGAAGAAGATGGTGTGACGGGCGTCATCGCCGGTCGCGCCATTTATGACGGTTCGCTCGATCTGGGCGCAGCCCAGGCCGAAGCCGACAAACTGAGCCAGGCCGCCGGCCTGGCTGGCGACCAACCATAACGCCCATGCTCGCCAAGCGCATCATTCCCTGTCTGGATGTCACCGCCGGTCGTGTGGTGAAGGGGACCAATTTCGTTGGCCTGCGCGATGCCGGTGATCCGGTCGAAATCGCCCGGCGCTACGATGCGCAGGGCGCCGATGAGCTCACCTTTCTCGATATCACCGCCAGTTCGGATCAGCGCGACATCATTCTCGAAGTCGTCGAAGCCTGTGCCGCACAGGTTTTCATTCCGCTCACCGTGGGTGGCGGCGTACGCCAGGTCGCCGATGTACGTCGCTTGCTGCACGCCGGCGCCGATAAAGTCTCGATCAATACGGCAGCCGTTGACCGCCCCGAACTCGTGCGCGAAGCTTCCGACAAGGTCGGTTCGCAATGTATCGTCGTCGCGATCGATGCCAAGCAGGTGGCGCCCGGTCGTTGGGAGGTCTTTACCCATGGCGGCCGTAAAGCCACCGGGCTTGAAGTCGTGGCCTGGGCGCGAAAAATGGCCGACTATGGCGCCGGTGAAATTCTGCTGACCAGCATGGATCGTGATGGCACCTGCGAAGGCTTCGATCTGGCGCTGACACGCGCTGTGTCGGATGCCGTTTCCGTACCGGTGATCGCCAGTGGCGGTGTCGGCACGCTTCAGCATCTGGCCGATGGCGTCAGCGAAGGCCATGCCTCAGCGGTATTGGCCGCATCGATTTTTCACTTCGGTCAGCACACCGTGCAGGAAGCCAAGACTTACATGAAGGAACGGGGTATCCCCGTCAGAATCTGACGATGAGCCAGGATCTCAACCCCGATCTCGGCTGGCTGGACGCGCTGCATTTCAACGAGGAAGGGCTGATTCCCGCCATCGCTCAGGATGCCGAAACTGGCGCCGTGCTCATGATGGCCTGGATGAATCGCGAGTCGCTGGTACAAACGCTCACAACCGGGAACGCGGTATACTGGTCCCGTTCCCGCAAGCGTTTATGGCGTAAGGGCGAGGAATCCGGTCACGAGCAGCAGGTGCAGTCGCTGCGCACCGATTGCGATGGTGACACGCTTCTGCTGCAAGTCGTTCAGAAGGGCGGCATTGCCTGTCATACCGGGCGTGCCAGTTGTTTCTTTTATGCACTGTCGGGTGAACGTTGGGCGCCGGTAGCGCCGGTGCTGCGCGACCCCAAGGAGATGTACCGATGAAAGCGGGTACCCTGGAAGTTCTCAATCGTCTGAGCGAAACGTTGCTCGCACGTCGTAACGCCGATCCGTCTACTTCCTATACGGCGTCGTTGTTCGCCAATGGGCCGGATGCGATTCTTAAAAAGATCGGCGAAGAGTCCGCCGAACTGATTATGGCCGCCAAAGATGGCAAGCGCCTGCATATCGTCAATGAAGCGACGGATGTGGTGTATCACATCCTTGTGCTCATGGCCTTCTTTGACCTCTCGGCCGACGATATTCTGCAGGAGTTGCATCGCCGCGAAGGTATCTCCGGTATCGATGAAAAGCGTGCGCGTAAAGCCTGAGAAGGAACGTCCATGAGCGAGAACTGCATCTTCTGCAAAATCGTGGCGGGCCAGATTCCGTCGAAGAAAATTTACGAAGACGAACTCGTCTACGCCTTTCATGACATCAGCCCGCAACGGCCGGTGCATATTCTCGTTGTGCCTAAACGCCATCTGAGCTCGTTGCAGCAGGCGACGGCAGCAGATGAACCGGCGCTGGGGCGTATTCTGGCGGTCGCCAACCAATTGGCGGTCGAGGCGGGCAGCCCGGGCGGTTTCCGGGTCATCATCAACAACGGCGAGATCGGCTGTCAGGAAGTGCCGCATTTGCATGCGCACATCGTCGGTGGCGACCAGCCGGTCGGACCGATGCTCAAACGCGCTGAGTAAGTCTTCCCAGCGCATCGCGACTTTATTCAGAGATCAGGAGTTTTATCATGGGTTCATTCAGCATCTGGCACTGGCTGATCGTATTGGTCATCATTCTGCTGATTTTTGGTACCAAGAAACTGCGTAACGTGGGTCAGGATCTCGGTGGCGCCGTCAAAGGCTTTAAAGACGGTCTGAAAGAGGGCGAGGCAGCCGCAGTGCCCGACAGCACCGATAAACCGGCGCAGCCCGAGGGCGCGCGCACGATTGAAGGCGAAGCGACCAAGCGCTAAGTTTTCCGCTGGATCACAGCCCGCGTCCCGAGCATTGTGCTGACGCGGGTTTGTTTTTCAGGGTGCTTTGCCAGCGATTGATTCTTTATGTTCGATATCGGTTTCTCTGAACTGCTCATGATTGCCATCGTGGCGCTCGTCGTCATCGGGCCCGAGCGGCTACCGGGTGTTGCGCGCAATGTCGGGCGCTTTACCGGCCGCCTGCAACGCTATGTGAACGACATCAAACGCGACTTCAATCGCGAAATTGAATTTGACGAAATCCGTCGTCTGCAACAGGAGATGGAGACAACGGTGCAGACGATGCAGGAATCGATGCGGGTTGTTGAATCGACGCTGCAACAGGAAGTGGCGCGACAACAATCGACGCGGCCAATGCCTGTCGCTGCGGCCAATACCGTGCCTGCCGAAGAAGCGTCGGCGCTCACCAAGCCGCGTGTGCGTAAAAAACGCGATCCGCAGGCAGAAGAACCGGCGAAGCCGGTACAGACAGCAACACCGCAGGCGCCGGCCATCGACGATGAGCAGTATCGATTGTTTTGACCATGATCCGACTGCCTAAGTTTATTCAGCGCACCAAAGCTGCGCCCGAACAACCGCCCTTGTTGGAAGGGCCCGTAGAGGGTGAAGGCCTGCACGGCACGCTGATCGAGCACCTGGTTGAGCTGCGCACACGCATCATCCGTGCCGCACTGGCCGTGCTGGTGGTGTTTCTGGTGTTGTTCCCCTGGGCGCGCGACTGGTACGCTCTGTTGGCCGAGCCGATGATCGCCGCATTGCCGCAAGGGGGGCAGATGATCGCCACCGATGTGGTGGGCGTCTTCCTCGTCCCGGTGAAAGTGACGCTGATGCTGGCCTTTCTGATCGCGTTGCCCGTTGTGCTCTGGCAGGCGTGGGCCTTTATTGCCCCCGGCCTGTATCAACATGAGAAGTCGCTGGCCGTACCGCTCATGGTCGCGTCGCTAGGCCTGTTTGCCGCCGGTATGGCCTTTGCCTACTTTGTGGTCTTCCCCTCGGTCTTTGCCTTTATGGCGGCGATAGCGCCGGAAGGCGTGGCCTGGATGACCGACATCGACAAGTATCTGTCGTTCGTACTGACCACTTTTCTCGCTTTCGGTCTGACCTTCGAGGTGCCGGTGGTCGTCATCGTGCTGGTACGCATGGGCATCGTATCGCTGGAGAAGCTGCGCGCCTGGCGTCCGTATGTCATCGTTGGTGCCTTCGTCATCGGGGCGATCTTCACGCCGCCGGACATCATGTCGCAGGTCTTGCTGGCTGTGCCGCTCTGGTTGCTCTACGAGTTGGGCCTGTTGCTGGCGCAGTTCATCAAGCCCAGGGATAAAACCGGTCAGACCGCCTAATCGGGGTGGCGGCTGTCCACCGGTTCGCCGGCACGGAACAGCATCAGCGTGCCCGGCGTCATTCGTGTCCATTGTTCATTGTCGGTCAACGGTGTAGTTGCAATCACGGTGACGCAATCCGTGTCGCTCGTCACTTCGCTGAAATCGATTGAGACATCGTCGTCTTTGAGGTGCGCCTGATTGAACGGTGCGCGCCGCACGATGTAGTGCAGATCGGTGGAGCAGTGGGCAATCAGCCAGCGACCGTTCGATAATAAGAAATTGGCCGGGCCGTGGGCGCGCAAGATGGCAGCGACTTCCGCCATGGTGTCGAGCAGGTGTTCATAACTCGGCGCGGTCGGGCCAAAACGCGTGGCCAGCGTATCGAGCAGAAAACAAAACGCACGTTCGCTGTCCGTGTTGCCCACCAGCAGATAACGGCCGGAAAGTTCCGGGTTGAAATCGATCAGATTGCCGTTGTGGGCGAAGACCCAGTAACGGCCCCATAGCTCCCGCTGGAAAGGATGTGTGTTCTGCAGGCAGATATCGCCTTGCGTGGCTTTGCGGATATGCGCCACCACGTTCATCGAATGGATCGGGTAGTCCCTGACCAAGCCAGCCAGCGGCGACTCGATTGAAGGCGAGGGGTCAAGAAACACCCGACAACCGCGGCCATCGTCGCCCTCGAAAAAACCGATACCCCAGCCGTCCTTGTGTACATCCGTACCGCCGCCGCGCTTGGCGAAGCCGCTGAACGAAAAGCAGATGTCGGTGGGTACGTTACAACTCATCCCCAGTAGCTGGCACATGCATTAAACTCCATGCAGGATCATCAAAGGAACCGCTCATGGCTTCTGTCACTCGCGACGCGCTGACGCACTATCTGGACGAATTACTTAAACCGGAAAATTTTAAGGATTATTGCCCAAATGGTTTGCAAGTGGAAGGTCGCAACGACATTCGCTTATTGATTTGCGGCGTTACCGCTAACCAGGCGCTGCTGGATCAGGCCGTCACCGTCGGCGCCGATGCGATTCTGGTGCATCACGGCTGGTTCTGGCGCGGCGAGAGCGGCACCATTACCGGCATCAAACGTCAGCGTCTTAAAAAGGTGCTGGCCAACGATATCAGCCTGTATGCCTATCATCTGCCCCTGGATGCACACCCCGTGCTCGGCAATAACGCCGGACTGGCTAAAGCCGTCGGCTGGACGCAAACCGGTACATTCGGCGAACAGGCGCTCGGCTGCCTGGGTGAACCGGCTGTCGGTGCCACTGTCGCCTCGCTGGCCGCCGATCTGGAGCAGGCCCTCGGTCGGCCGCCCTTTGTGCTGGCCGAAGCAATGGATCAGCCGATCCGTCGGCTGGCCTGGTGCACGGGTGGGGCGCAGAGCTATTTCGAAGTGGCCATTCAGGCCGGGGCCGATGCTTTTGTAACCGGCGAAGTGTCGGAGCCCATGGTGCATCTGGCACGCGAGACTGGCGTGGCCTATTTTGCCGCCGGGCATCATGCGACCGAGCGTTTCGGTGTGCAGGCCCTGGGCAGGGCGCTGGCTGAGCAGTTTGGTATTGAGGTGCGCTATCTGGAAGTCGATAGCCCGGTCTGATCGCCTCATTTTTGGGCAAAAGCCAACGACGTCCAGTGCGTCGCCCAACGCCATAATTATGAATTTTAGGGCATACGCTTTGGCTGCTGCGTGCTAGAATCCTTTCATCCGATTGGGGCATAACGCGCGGTCCATACGGGCATAACGCGTATGCCATCGTTCGGCAAATAGGGTTTTATACGTTCTTAATCGGGCGGGTGGGGGAGTATCCGTCTGATCTTCGTAACCATAATAGGCAAGGAAAGCGCATGAAGATTCACGAGTACCAAGGCAAGGAGATCTTGCGTCAATTTGGTGTGCCGGTCCCGCGTGGCA
>JBLIZO010000094.1:0-3612 GCA_048859965.1 Fluviibacter sp. | reverse complement strand
TACGATTATTATCAGCCGGAAGCCTATGTGCCGAGCCGGGATCTGTTCATTGAGAAAGACTCGTCGATCAACGAGCATATCGAACAGATGCGCCTGTCGGCGACCAAGAGCCTGATTGAGCGTACTGATTGCATCATCGTGGCGACGGTGTCCTGTATCTACGGTATTGGCGACCGCGACGAATACCATCAGATGATCATGCATGTGCGCGAGGGCGATAAGGTAGCGCAACGCGATCTGCTCAAGCGTCTGGCGGAGATGCAGTACACGCGTAATGAGATGGATTTCCAGCGCGGCACGTTCCGGGTGCGTGGCGATGTGATCGATGTGTTTCCGGCTGAGCACGCCGAGCACGCGGTCCGCATCGAGCTTTTTGACGATGAAATCGAGCGCCTGCAGTTGTTTGACCCGCTGACCGGCGAGATCCGCCAGCGGCTGTCACGCTTTACGGTGTACCCGTCGAGCCACTATGTGACGCCGCGCGCGACGGTGCTACGCGCTGTGGAAGGCATCAAGGACGAGCTGAATGTGCAGAAGGCAGCCTTTCTGGCGGAAGCCAAGCTGGTCGAGGCGCAGCGCATCGAGCAACGGACAAAGTTCGATATCGAGATGCTGAGCGAAATCGGTTTCTGCAAGGGTATCGAGAACTACTCACGCCACTTGTCTGGCCGGAAGGCCGGCGAGCCGCCGCCGACGCTGATTGATTATCTGCCCGATAACGCGCTGATCTTTATTGACGAGTCGCACGTGGCGATTGGTCAGGTCGGTGGCATGTACCGGGGCGACCGTTCGCGCAAGGAGAATCTGGTTAATTACGGTTTCCGTCTGCCTTCGGCGCTGGATAACCGGCCATTGAAATTCGACGAGTTCGAGAAGCGAATGCGTCAGGCAGTTTTCGTGAGCGCCACACCGGCTGATTATGAAAAGGAGCATGCGGGGCAGGTGGTGGAGCAGGTGGTGCGCCCGACCGGGTTGGTCGATCCGATCGTCGAAGTTCGGCCCGCACTGTCTCAGGTGGATGATCTGCTCGGCGAGATCCGCAAACGGGTGGCGCTGGAAGAGCGCGTCCTGGTGACGACGCTGACCAAGCGTATGGCGGAAGACCTGACCGATTACCTGACCGAAAACGGGGTCAAGGTGCGCTATCTGCACTCGGATATCGATACGGTGGAGCGTGTGGAAATCATCCGTGATTTGCGCCTGGGGGTGTTTCAGGTGCTGGTCGGGATTAACCTGCTGCGCGAGGGCTTGGATATTCCCGAGGTGTCGCTGGTGGCGATTCTGGATGCGGACAAAGAGGGTTTTTTACGCTCGGAAACCTCGTTGATCCAGACCATCGGCCGGGCGGCGCGTCATCTGAACGGTACGGCAATTCTGTATGCCGATAAGATCACGGGTTCGATGCGTCGCGCCATGGATGAGACGGAACGCCGTCGGCACAAACAACTGGAATTCAACAAGGCGCATGGCATCACCCCGCGTGGTGTGCAGAAACGTATCAAAGATATCATCGACGGCGTGTATACGACCGGCTATTCGGCGTCGGAAGGGGTGAGCAATCTGCCCAAGGCGGCGCAACCGCGCAAGGCTTATGAAACGATGTCGGAGAAAGAGGTCGCCGCAGAGATTCGTAAACTTGAGCAGGCCATGCAGAAGCATGCCAAGAATCTGGAGTTCGAGGCGGCTGCCAATGTGCGCGATCAGCTCTTCAAGCTGAAAGAGCGTATCTTTGGTGCAGCCCCATTGGGTGAGTGATCAGAATTTGCGCATGATGGCGCACATGTCGTTGGCAATGCCGCCTGCCAGATAGTGTGCAACTTGCCGACCTGCCTTTTGTAACTCGAGTGTTTGGGCGTTGGCTTTGTTGCCGTAAGCGTTGAGTGTGACGGATCCGCTGCTGCCCGTTTTGTAGCTGTAGCGCCCGATCTGGCGCAGCGATCGGGTTTCGTAGACCCGGGCGTAGGCATCGCCTTCCATGGTCGTATCCTTGAGCGCGGCGCGGATCTGGATGCCTGTGACACCGGCTTCAACGAAAAATCGATGCGTCGTGGCGTCGCTCAGAAAGTCGGCAGGTAATACCAGATGCGTTTTGGGCCAGTCTGCGGTCTCGGGATTCAGCACGCTTGGGTGAATGGCTGTCCGGATGCCGCACTGCTGCAGCTTTTCTGCCAAAGCGTTAGCAAAATAGCGGGGGAGCTGGATGGGTTCAATGGCGTGAGCGATGTCGCTGCTGTCGATGTTGCGAGATGCGTTTTCTTCGGCGGATGAAGCGGCTGTGCTGCCAGCCGTCGAGCCGACCAGACTACCGACCGCGCCTGCAAGCGGACCGACTACCATGCTGCCGAGGATACCGCCTGCTGTCGAAGACTTGTCGGAGATATAGCTGACGCGAGTAGCTCCGCTCGGTACGATCAATACCGTGAATGTGCTTTGTCTGGGTTTGGGCAGGTCTGCATTGTCCTGAACTGCTGCGGGTTGAGATGACTGGTTCCATTTCAACGGTCCGGAACTGCATCCACTCAGGCACAGGCTTATGGCAAGGAGAGGCAGAAGTGTTCGATATGTAACAGGCATGTTAAGAGTGTAACGGTGAAAGACACCGGTTGAAACCCGTGAGTCATGGTGCTGGTCAAACTGGCGGTAATTATGAAACAATATATTCGGAAGAATTGATCACGCCTTCGGGAAAGATCAACAGGTGTTTTGTCGGCGATAAGTCAACGTCAGGCAACGCCGCTTAGGGGAGGGGACGGATGACCAAAGTGCTATTCGTGTGTATGGGTAATATCTGCCGTTCACCTACGGCAGAGGCAGTGTTTCGCCGGTTGGCCGCACAACGCGGTTTGTTGTCTGAGTTGGAAGTCGATTCGGCCGGTACGCATGGTTATCATGTGGGCGAGTCGCCGGACGCACGCACACAACGTGCGGCTGCCGAGCGGAAGTATGATTTGTCGCAACTGGTTGCACGTAAGGTAGCGCCTGAAGATCTCGAATACTTTGACCTGGTGCTGGCGATGGATCGCAGTAATCTGGATGCCTTGCGTAAACTCTGCCCGGCGAATCGGTTGCCGCGCCTGAAGTTGTTTATGAGTTATGCACGACAGTTCGATGATGACGAGGTGCCCGATCCTTATTACGGTCTGGCGCATGATTTTGATCTGGTGCTCGACATGATTGAAGATGCTGCCGAAGGCCTTCTGGACAGCATTGTGCGTGAACGCAACGGCAAAGAGACTGGCCGGACGTCTGTACGGAAGGTTGCTGGAAAGGTTTCTTGAAGCGACATTGTTGCCGCATCCGTAGGGTCAACGGACCATAAAAAAACCGCGCTCAGTATGCACTGGCGCGGTTTTTTATCGGGCTGAAACGCGCCGTTATTCCTTGCGGGTTTCGACCATTTGCAGCGGTTCTTCAACGACAACCGTCTTTGGACGCGGCGTACGGGGCTTGCGCGCCGGTTTTTCCGCCGGTGTGACAGCAACCGCTGCGCGCTTTTCCGGGCTGGTCTCGACCATTTGCAGGCCTACGGCTTCCAGTGATACGGGTTCGAGCACCGGTGCCGCCGCAATGACAGGCGGCGCAGCCGGGGCGGCTTCGGCGACCACGGTTTTA
>JBLIZO010000093.1:0-3282 GCA_048859965.1 Fluviibacter sp. | reverse complement strand
CTAGATGCCACTTGTAATGCTGCCGTGTCGCTACAGTCGAGATTGGCGACGGATATCTTGAAAGACTAGACCCGCACCAGGCGGCGGCGCCAGACTTCTAGGACCCACGCACTCCACCATCAATCTCTACCAAGCCAACAGGTCAGTCTGAATCAGATGGGCCCGCAAGGCGTCAAAAATCTTCAGCCACAACCCCGCGACGATTACCGCCCCAGCCCCAGCCAGACCCTGAGTCCAAGCCACTCGATCAGTCTGAGAGCGACCAACGGCAGGACGATACCCACCACGGTTCCCACCACCAGATGAACGGAAACTGCGTCGACGCCCAGCATCTTCTGCATGACAATGCGCGCGTCGCTGCCGGCGAGGATGTGCATGACATAGATGGCCAGGGACGCACGGCCAAGCGCGGCCAGCCAATGCAAGCGCCAGCGCGCCAGCCACAGGCAGAAGGCGACGACCGCCACGATGGTCGCCATGGCCAGCGCAAGATGCGGCCAGCGCGCTTCCGGCACAAAGCCGAAGGATCCATGGCAGATCGATTGCGCCATGATGGCAAATATGACCGTCGCGGCAGCCACCCAGCCAGGACGCAACGACACTGCCCCATTCGCCATGCGGCCGAATACCACTCCACAGGCAAAGTACGGTGCGTATTGAATGACGAAGACAAGGGGAATTCCGCCGGGCAAGGAATCGGCGTACAGATAGGCCAGGCAAGCCAGCACGGGCACCGCGGTTTGCCAGCGTACCGGCAGCCAGCGGTAAACAAGCAGCGCGATGACCGATATGAAGAACAGCGCATAGAGGAACCAGAACTGGGCGCGCGGCTGCCAAAGCAAGGCGGTGACGTCAGCCGGCACGACCGAACCGTTGGTAAGGCGGGAGAGCTGAATCTCGACCAGGCCCTGCACTACCGACCAGACCACCCGAGTTCCGCAGCTAATCTGCCAAGTGACTGATTTTATTATGGGCGGTTTTAAAACGCTCCACTACAAGAGAGACATTTGCTGCGTGGCGATAGGTTTCCTGACACCGAGCGCGTGAAATACGCTGGCTTGCTCGGTGGTGATGGTTGAGATGCCTTCGACGGGTTGATTGCCGTCCAGTTGGATGCGGTGACGCTGAATTCTGCGCAGACTTTCGAGCGCTCGCTCGGGTGAAAGTGTGTTGTTGGCGCTTTTCAGTTTGAGCCGCATGATGCGATAGAGAATCAGCGCCATGAAGCAGATGGCTGCATGCGCCTTGATGCGTTTCGGCAGACGGTGAAATACCGGGCCGATCTCGATTTCTGACTTCAGCACCCGGAAACCACGTTCGATATCGGCGAGCGACTTGTAACGGTCGACCACGCCCTGAGGCGACAAATCCGGCGTATTGGTCACCAGCAGCAATTTGCCGTCCATCAGTTCGGCCAATGCCAGTGCATCGTGGTCGATCTCGTAGGCAAAAAGCTCATTCTTCAGATCGACCCGAATGATGTTGGCCAGATGGGCCTCTTTGACCGCGTGATACAGCCGCGCTTTGGCGCCGCTGTCGGAGAGTTTTTTACCACGGACTTTGACGCCGGCATCCTGAGCATCAAGCTTGCCGACCCAAGTGCTCGCCTGCCTTTCCAGCGTTTCAATGCGCTCCCGACGCAAGGCTTGAGCCTCTTGCGCCACTTCTGGATTGTGCGCAACGACCAGACGCAAATTGCGCCACGGCAATTCGCCGACGATTTCTTGTGTCGCTTCCGCGCATTGCGCCTGGAAGGCACCCAGCAGATCGGCAAACTCGCTGTACCGCCGTCCCGGCACAGCCAGTACGAACTCCAGCAACTCACCACTTGCCAGGCGGATTTCCGACAAAGCATCTAGGTTGTCCAGCGACAGCAGCCCCCGATCAGCGACCAGCACCACCCGGCGAATCGAAGGAAAGCGCTCAAGTACCGTCTTCAAGGTCGGCAACAGGGTCGGTGATTCCGCCGTGTTGCCGGCAAACACCTCGTGGTAAATCGGCAGGCCATCCGCGGTTTGCACCACGCCGAGCATCACCTGACGGGCAATCACCCCTTCCTTGGCCATGCCATATTGGCGGACATCGCCGGCCTGAACGGAGCCGCCATCGGTGCGAATCGTCGTCATGTCGTAAAACACCACCGACAGTTCATGGTCGATCAAGGGACGCAGCAACTTGGCGACCACGGTCTCGACGGCCGGCTGCTGATCGACCAGCGCATCCATGGCGCGCAACAAATGATCGTGCGTGATGCTTTCAGCCTCCAGCCCTGGGAAGGCGACCGTTTGTAGCCAGCGCAGCGTCCCCAATTTCGATTCGGGATCGCACAGTCGGTTGAACACCATCACCCGAATCAACGCTTCGACATCCATCTGGTGGCGCGTCTTGCCAAACGTACGGGCCAGTTCGGAGAAACCCAGCGTCGCCCACAACTCTTGCAGCGCCCATAGATCGCCCAATGCCCGGGCGGATTCAAACGTTACGCTCGGCGGCGTGACGCGACCGGGCATTTCTCGTCCGGTCACCTTCATCAATCCACCGATGACCGAATCGAGCGCCCCATCCATCTGGTCAAGCCGACCGAGTGTGGCAATCGTGCGCTGCTTTACCTTGCCTTCGTCGTCCCGAAAAGACTCGACAAGTTGGACGTAGCGACGCGGACCGGAGCGAGTAACTTTGACATACATGCCCGCACTATACACCGGATCGGATTATTTTAAATAAAGGACAAAACAATTAACACGTGCCACTACAACGGCTTTTCGGTCTCGAGCCCCAAGTTCTTGATTCCATTGAGTGGCCGTGGCAAAAAACCGCGATTTTTAGCTCTGAACTGCGGAACTCGGGGGTCCGAGATACTCCGTAACCTTGGCGCCAGGCAAATTCACGATGCTTTCCGCAGTGATATCACCCTGCTGGATCACTGCGAGGGCGAGTCGCCCGACTTCGGGTTTAAGTAATCTCATAGTAAACATGCCGTTGCGGGCTGGCGTAACCTCAACGACGCCTTTGAACTCAAGGGCCTGATAGTCATTTCCAATAGCAGTTGCAGGACCAACGGTTCCTCCTGCAATCAACTTGTTCATCAACGCTGAAACCATCTGGATGCGGCCACGATAATAGCTGCTTATAGTCATGCCGTAGGTCAGGGATGCAACGAGCGCCTTGGCCAAATCGAGAGCATCATCGGCAATCGAGTCACTAAATTTTGAGAAGGCTGCGGGCCGAGTCACGAAGTAGCTCTTGCCTTGGTCGTTCCCGACCACACTTACATCGAACATG
>JBLIZO010000092.1:0-16332 GCA_048859965.1 Fluviibacter sp. | reverse complement strand
AGACCTTTTTATTTTCAGCAGTTATAGGCCCAGATAATTCAAGCCGAAAAACCCGGTGTCCAGCCTGCAAGGCGCCCGTGTTTTCAGCAAGCGCGTCTGCTCGGTTGCGCTCAGCGGTACTGCACGGAAGCTGGATTCGCTGGCGGTATGGTGTGGCACCTGACGAAACGCTTCATAAATGATTCCCTGAATAACCGGGGCCAGGCATTGAGTGAGGGCACTCAGATATGCTTGACGCTCTATGGCGTTCAGGAGACCGGTGCCGCGGCCATCCTGAACCCACAGGCGAACGCCGGTTGCACCATGCAGTTCGGCCAGTAGCTGGGCATAACGTGGTGGGGTCATCTGGCCTGTGAAAAAACTGCTGATGTAGAGCGGGCGTGGCATAACCTGCACGGCATCGATGTCGTTACGGGTATGCCGGAGGTAGTTTGTCAGCGCCGCTTGGGCAGTGGGTGTACGCCAGCGCTTGTCGTCAATCTCAAGCGTAAGATACCAGCCGATGAGCCGTTCGGGCGGTACGAGTGCTTGCCATCGGTGGACGAGTGCGCGGTCCTTCTCGCGAATCTTGCGGAAGTAGGCAGGCAACACGGCATCGGGTTGCTGCAGGCGTTGAAAAGTATCGCTGTCGGCGCTGAGGCCCAGGATAAGGTTCAGGTCAGCCGCTGTGGCGTCGGCAACGCGTCGTTGCAGCCAGGCGGCTTCGTCGCCGGTGCTGAAGGCGTCATCATGCTGGGTCCATTGAAAAACCAGGGTGTCGATGCCTTGAGCGCGCAAGCGGGCAAACAGTGGGCGCCAAGCGGCTTCGTCGATGTGCATGTGTGTGCGCAGCGGTTGATAGATGACGGATACGCTTGCCTGGGTGTGGCTGGGCAGGCCGATACCGAGACAGAGTGCCAGTAGACAGATGCGTAGCAGTTGACGGATCACAGACGTATCCCCAGCGTGAGCAGCACAGCGTTTTTGTCATTCAGATAGGTCGTGAAGGCGTGCTGAAATTCCACACCGAGAAAGTAGCGGCTGGCGTAGGCATTGTATTTGTCGTCGTTGCGCCAGATGTTCCAGCGGGCGCCGATGCCGAGGCGCGCGTCATCGCCTGTGACCTGGTTCAGCGTGTTCCATTGCACATGGGCATAGGGCTCCAGGGTTTCGGCATGAAAGACCTTATGGTGGTAGCTGACGCGATAGTCGGCTGTCAAACTGGAAAGGCTGTTGGCCAAATAGTAGGCGGCATCGAGATACAGGTTCTGCGCCACCCAGCCGTTGCCGGTGGGGTGCCAGTCGTCGCTGAAACGGCCCGCGTTGAAGAATGAGCCGCTGATGCGCAGCATGGTGTTGTCTCTCTGTTGCTGCACATGGTCGAGCGGGATTTGCTGTTCTGCAGATAGGTTGATGATCTGTTCGGTAAACGGCTTCCAGCGTAATCCTATGCCCAACATGGGTGAGTTGGTCGGCAGGACGGTGCTGTCGGCGCCATTCCCGGAGAACAGTCGGGTATAGGCGGAGAAGGTGCGGCCATTGTCGATGCCCATGTCGCCGAGGCGATAGGCAGCTTCGGCCTGCCAGTAATTGCGATAGGCCAGCCCCGGTTGCGGGCTGCCGGTGAGCGGCGTCTGATGGTTTGAGACTGCACCGTCAATCGTGAACGACCAACGACGCGCCAGATCTTCGTTCATGCGGCGCAGGCCGAACTCGGTGTTGATGTCACGTTCACGGAGTTCATCGGGGCGGCGTCGTTGATAGTCGTCGATGGCCAGTTTTGCATAGTGAATGGCCTCTGGATTACTGCCTTGCTTCTGGTGGGTATAAGCCAGTTGTTCCTGAATCGCGACATCGTCCGGCCTTCCTTTGAGCGCGGCCGTGAAAGCGGTCTGCGCCTGTGGGTAATCATCGGCATGGTAGGCGGCATAGCCCAGGCCGGACTGGATCTGTGAGTCATCAGGCGCCAGGTGTACGGCACGAGTGTAGGCATCCAGTGCGGCCTCCCGGTTGCCGTGCTGGGCTTCGATCCAGCCGATTTTTTCATAGGCCATGGCAGTGGGTTGCAGTTGGTTGGCCCGGTTCAGGGCGGTCATGGCTGTTGACCAGTCATTCTGGTGAATCGCGATCAGTGCGCTGTTCCAGTAGAAACGTTGATCAGGCGGCGCACCGCTCGCGATGTAGGCTTGTGTCTGTTGTTCGGCGAACACGAAATCACCGGCGGCAATGGCGGTGGTCTGCGCCGCAAGTCGGTCCTGCACCGACATGGCGGTAAGCGGTACCTGTTGCCATGCGGTGAGCGCGCTGGCGAAGTCTTCGGCCTGATAGGCGGTGTAAGCCAGTTGTTTCAGATATGCGGCAGAGGGCGCTTTGTCGGCAGCGTGTTGTGCGGCCGATGTCGCGAGGCCGGGCGCCTGCGGGTAGCATTGGCTCAGATTGGCCCAGTCGCGCGCGCTCATAGTGGATTGGTAGGGCAGAAACTGCGAACGCAGACAATCACAATCCCGCAGGTCTTTAAGGATTTCGATCTGCATGGTGCGATCTCTCGCCGATGGCAGCGGCACGCAGCTTCGGGCAATGGCGCGCGCCATGGGCTGGGTGACCTGATCCATGAGGCGGGTGTCGTCGGGCAGCTGCGGCCTTACCTGAAGCAGGAATGCGCGGGTAGCGGCCGGATCATTCTGG
The DNA here is from genome assembly GCA_048859965.1 of Fluviibacter sp. GTDB lineage: Bacteria > Pseudomonadota > Gammaproteobacteria > Burkholderiales > Rhodocyclaceae > Fluviibacter. Next base: position 13,668 of record JBLIZO010000092.1, on the reverse strand, counting down.
TACAGAGCCAGCCGCCGGGTGATGCGCAGCTCATGGTTGGATTGAAAACGCAGCGGGTAGCCGAGCAGGGCGGCATCGCTGATATACGGGCTGGCGGCCAGTGCGCCGATGTATACCGATTCGTCGTAGGCCGTGGTGAATTGTGTGTCGATTTCGGCCAGATGGGCCCGGAAGGTGGCCGCATCGGATGCATTGGCCAACGCCGCCAGATCGGCCTTCTGTTGGCTTAAGCCCATTTGCCGGTAGGCGGCCAGCATGGCCGCATCGGCATTATTGTCCTTGATCCAGGGCGCAAGCACCGCCTGTGCTTTGCGACGCTGGCCGGCAGCGTCCAGCACGGTGGCGTACTGCAGGGCGATCTGACGGCTTTGTGGCGCGAGCTTGCTCGCTTGCGCCAATTCGTCGATGGCGCGGCCGAGGTCACCATTCGCGTAGGCTTTGAGCCCCTTTTCCAGATGTGGATAGCTGACAAAGCGCTGATAGTCTGAAATATCCGGGTCTGTGGTCGTTGCAGGGTTGTCAGCCGCTAGCAATGGCAGGTAACAACCAAGACACAACAGCAGAACGGCCAGGTGTGAGCCGTAGCGCGTCGTAGTGCGCTTCATGGGGCAGCCTTAGGCGCTGTTACGCTGTCCAGATGGCCCCCTGCGGGGGCGGTCGCTGCCTGACGTACGGCATCGGCGATCAGATCATGGATGTTATGCTGCACGTGCTGTTGTAATGCCAGTGCCGAAGCAAGCAGGCTCGGCGTGATGATCTCCTGTTGCACCAGATAGTTGCCGATGCGTAGATCGCTGGATTCATAATCGATGAGGATGGTGCGTAGCGTGATCAGATCCAGGTGCCCCAGGCCGGTAATCAACTCGGCGAGTAGCACTTGCGACGAAAGATATCGCGTCCAGAGTGCATCAGCCGTTGCCGGCTGTAACAGGCCTTGCGCCACGGCGACATCAAGCGGATGGCGCTGATTCGTTTGCGGTGGTTCACTGTACCAGTGGCGGATGCCGACCGTGACCTGGCCGCGCGGCAGAATGACATAGCGTACCGGCAGGCCGATCTTGCGTTGTAGTGCGGCCAGCAGTACCGGGTCCAGCGCCGATTCGGAGCCCAGGATCAGCGTGCCGTCTTCTGCTCGGCGCAGTGGCAGAATGGCGTAGCGCCGTGCATAAGGCGCAGCGACCAGCCTGATAATCTGCGTGTCAATGGCATAAGGGTCGATGCTGTCAGTGCCCACATTGGCCTGCTGGGCGATGGCCTCGCACAGGGCTTGAGCACTGAGTAGCCCTTCTTGTACCAGATAGGCTCCAAGGCGTAGCCCGCTGCGATTATTGAGCAAGGCTTTTTCCAGCGTGACGTCGCTGATGGCGCCGCGTTCGACCAGGATCTGCCCGATACGGTGTCGGGCGGTCAGTTCAACATCAACGGAAGGAAAATCGTGTGTGGTCTTATCCCAGGCTACGCGATGCGGGTCGCCTTCGCGAATGATTTGTGCGATCGCTCGGCAGTTAGCCAGAAAGTTGATGCAGATGCCCCAGATCATGCGCGGTAGCGCCAGACAGCCCTGCGCCAGGCCGTAATAGGTCGACACAAAATAGACACGTTGTATAGCGCGGTTGGAGAAGAGCAACAGGTTCAGCCAGAGCAGGCTGACCAGCAGCGGATCGTCGGTAAAGAGCGACATGAAGCGGTAGGCGTTTGGCCAGAAGCTTTCATACAGCCAGAGCAGCAGGGCCTGGAAAAAGATCAGGATAGCGGCGAAGCTGGCGAAATTAGCGAAGATGCCTTTGCGATCGCGCCAGAGAAAGTAGTTCAGCATCCAGGAGTTTTTCCAGCCGTGCGTTTTATGCCCCTGAAACACGATGCCGATAATCCAGCGTGATTTCTGACGGACGGCAGCCTTCAGGGTTGCAGGAAAATATTCGCGGACGCAGATAACCTGCGAACTCAGATACCCCATGCCAAAAGCGCTACCGATGCGCCAGTCGTTGAGGGTCTTGAGCGTTGCCGAGAAGCGGACAAAAACTTCCTTGAGCCCCTTTTCTTTGAGTCGGATACCGATGTCGTAGTCTTCGGTCAGGCTCTGGGTGTCAAAGGGGATACCGTCGCCGGACTTCAGTAGTTCGATCATGGCGCGTCGGCTGAAACAGGTGCCGACACCGGCGCTCGGCACTTGGCCGGCCAGGGCCTCACGTACGACCACGTCTTTGCCATGCACCTCAGCAAATTCATCCATGTACGACATGCTGGTGAAATTATGCCAATCGCGCTCAAAGGGATACACCGGAATCTGAACCAGATCCTTGCGGTTGACCAACGAGTTGAACAGGCGTAATTCCATGCTGGCAATCACGTCTTCGGAATCGTGCAGAATGAACCCGGCAAATTCGATATTGCAACGCTGTTCAAACTGAAGAATTGCATCAACGATATTGTTCAGGCAGTCTGCCTTGCTGGTCGGACCCGGGCGGACACAAACAACTTTATGCACATGCGGATAGACCGCACATACGGCATCGACTTCGTGCTGGGTTTTCGGGTCGTTTGGATAGGTGCCGACGAAGATAGCGTAGTTTTCGTAATCGATGGTTTCGCTGGCCAGTTGTGCCATGTTGCCGATGACACCAAATTCGTGCCAGGCAGGCACCATGATGGCCAATGGCTTTTCCTTGAAACTGAACAGGCTTTGGTAGGCGTGCGGCGGATGGTTGCGATACACCGTCAACGAACGCCATGCTCTTCGGCACCAGTACGCGACGTCGATGAACAGGTCGTCGATACTGCTGACGGCAATGAACAAAGCAACCAGTGTGGCGATCAGCTTGATGCCATACAGATAGGTGGTGAAGATATCCAGAATCACCATGGTTGGAGAGATGCAATAGTAATTTTATTATTGTTGTTAGATACTAGCACCATTCGTATCGATGTGAGTGTGAGGAAATCACCATCAGAATTCTGACCATTTTCTGCACGCGCCCGGAAGCCAGCAAGATGGCGTCAGTGGTGCGCGCACTGGCGGCAGCGGACGGCATCGAATCGCGCGTTTGTGTCACGGGACAGCATCGTCAGATGCTCGATCAGGTATTGGCGCTTTTTGATATTGCACCTGATAACGATCTGCAGGTGATGATGCCCGATCAGACATTGAATGGTCTGTTTGTCCGTATTGTCAGCGCAACAGACGCCTTGCTGCGGCAGTGGCGCCCGGACTGTGTGCTGGTGCATGGCGATACGACGACGGCGTCGGCTACGGCGTTGGCGGCATTTCATCTGGGCGTGCCCGTCGGCCATGTCGAGGCCGGCTTGCGCACGGGCGATATCCAGCGGCCATTCCCCGAGGAGGCAAACCGCCGCATGGTGGATGTGCTGAGCACGCTGATGTTTGCGCCTACGCTCAGCGCACGGCGCAATCTGGAAGCAGAGCATTTGTCCGGGCGTATCGTGGTCACGGGTAACACCGTCATTGACGCACTTGCGCTGATATCTGCGCGTCTGGATCAAGACGCGGCATTGTCGGCGCGGATCAGTCGACGTTTTCCGTTTCTGCAGCCGGAGAAACCACTGGTCCTGGTGACCGGTCATCGCCGCGAGAATATTGGTGATGGTTTTGTCCAGATCTGCCGTGCGCTGGCCGAGATTGCCCAGGACAGCAGCGTTCAGGTCGTTTATCCGGTACACCTCAATCCTCGTGTGCGTCAGACGGTGATGCCCACCTTGGTGGGGCATACGAATATCCATCTGATTGAGCCGCTGGATTACCTGGATTTCATCTGGATGATGAAACGCGCCACACTCATTCTCACGGATTCGGGTGGTATCCAGGAAGAGGCGCCGTTTCTCGGTAAGCCGGTGCTCGTTTTGCGAGATGTGACCGAGCGGCCCGAAGCTGTGTCGGCCGGGGTAGCGCGTCTGGTGGGGACTGATCGCGTAGCGATTGTTGCTGCGACTCGCGCGGCGCTGGCAGCAGAACCAGCTGCAGACAACGTCAGTCCTTACGGGGACGGTCATGCGGCTGCACGTATTGTCGATGTTCTGTGCGGGCGTCAGGTTGCAGAATTTCAGGCAGCGAGTTCATCCATCGGTTCGTAGAGTTGCCAGCGGTTTTTGCCGGTGGCTTTGGCACGATACATTGCCTTGTCGGCCAGCGAAATCAGCGATACCGGATCGATACCATGTTCATGACTCATGGCAACGCCGATGCTGGCGCTGACGTTGACCAGATGGCCGCCGATATCCACAGGTTGCGCCACGTCAATCAACAGCCGATCCAGTAGCCCCCGGCAGTCTTCCGGGCCGTGCAGCTCGGTGATCAGCAGCACAAACTCATCACCGCCGATTCGCGCTACCGTGTCATGCTGCCGTAGCGCCAGCGTGAGGCGCTTGGCAATTTCACAGAGTAGGATGTCGCCGGCATCGTGCCCATACTGGTCGTTGACGGCCTTGAATCCGTCCAGATCGAGATAACAGACGGCGACCTGTTTGCGTGATCGGGCGGCGAGGGCAACGGCCTGATTCAATCGGTCGCGTAACAGGTGTCGGTTTGGCAGTTGCGTCAGCGGGTCGTGAAATGCCGCTGAATGCAGTGAATCATTCAGCGCCTCCATCTGGCTTTGTGAGGTTTTCACCCGGCTATACGTCCTGCGTAAGCTGAATGCCACAATCATCAGCATAACGATGGCACCCAGACCGAGGATCAAAGAGAGCTTCTGGTGGATGCCTTCAAGCAGCGCGCTATCAGATCCCATCGCAATGCGTAAGGCGATCCATCCTGCGTTAGTATGGCTGCCGACCGGCTGTAGAATTTCCAGGGTATGGTCATACGATGTTTGCGAAGCTTGCAGCGTTGGTAGTGTTTTGCCGGCATCGTTGTAGACGATGGTCACCTTGCCTGATGCCGGATCGCGCAAAGCTTCGGAAAGGATGAGGCCATTGGCATCGGCGACGATAGCGTGCTGTAGTTGTTGATTGGCCATGAATTGCAGCAGTTGCACCTCAAGCTGCGCAAAATTCCGCAGAATCAGGTTTTCTTCGACGGCATTGGCCAGGCCGATAGCGAGGGCGTTACCGGTGCGCATCTGTGACTGTTGCACGAGCTGGTTGGTTTGCTGATACGACCAGAGACCGACCGACAGGAGCAGGACCAGGATGGTGAGCGATGCCCAAAGTCCGACGCGAATGAAGGACCAGTGGTGTTGAATGCCGTCCTGTGGCGGTGGGATGGCTTGGACGGGGCGATCGGTTTCATTCATCCAGGACCACCAGTTTCTCCAGATTGAGCGCCTCAAGCGGCCGATAGTCTTTGTGATAGGAGACCGGAATCGGTTGATTGAGTTGTACGCCAGCCAACAGGGAACGGCCTTGCTCTGTTTTTTCCAGCGCAATAAAGCTGCGCAGAATTTTGTCGCGGATTGCAGCGGAGACCTTGGGGCTGGTAATTATCGGATGCGAACGGTAACCTGGCGACTCATAGATCACACGCAGCTTCTGACGAATTTCTTCGGGCTCACCCTCCAGCGTCCGATTGACGCCACCCCCCGCCGCCGCTTCGCCGATCAGTACGCCGCGATAGACGTTGCTATGCGTGTTGACATAATGCGGACGAATGTCGATCTTCGATTGCCGTAGATGTGCACGTAGCAGCAGTGATGCGGCAAAAGCATTGGGTGATGGAAAATCGACGCGCAGGTTCTGCAGGTCGGCGGCTTGCGTGATGTTGCTGTCTTTTTTGGCGACAAGAATGCCTGACAGCAGCGTGGAACCGTCGGCGAGCAGAGGTTGATACTGCTTAGCTTTGTAGGCCATGACCGCATGGTAAGGGTTGGCATAAGCGATTGCGGGAGCGCCCTTGAGAAGCGCTTTCTCGAATTCAGGGATCATCGGTTGAATCACCAGTTCAAAGCATTCGCCGCTGGCCTTGCCGACGGCTTCGAGAACAGGCGCCCAACGCGCGAACAAGGTTGGTACGGGGAATTGCGGTACCGGAGAGAAGACCAGCGGGGTGCTTGCCTGCGCCTGGTCGCCATAGCAGATCGCATGTGCGGCGCAGGGCGCCAGCAGGCTAATGAGCACCAACGGAACGAGAGACACGCTACAGGCGAGGCGTAAGCGCTTCATGGCACGGGTATCCGTGGCGCCAGGGTCGGCGCCAGCTGTAGCAGTTCTGCCAGTGGCAACGCCTTGTGATAAAGCCAGCCCTGGGCGTGTAGGCAGCCCAGTTCAATGAGCCGGTCACGCTGATAGAAAGTTTCGACGCCTTCCGCCGTGATGTCGAGTTCCAGCGTCCTGGCCAGGCTGATAATCAGGTGCACGATTTCCTCACCTTTTTCGTGCGCGATGTTGGCGACAAAGGCGGCGTCAATCTTGAGCCGGTGAAGTGGCAGGGTCGTGAGTCGGGACAGCGAAGAATAACGTGTGCCGAAATCGTCAATCGCCACCCGGATTCCCGCGTCAATCAGGCGATTAAGTTGGGCGACCATATCCACGTCCAGGTCGACGATGTCCTGCTCGGTGAGTTCCAGCTCAAGGCCGGCCAGGCCGTGGGGTTGGCGGGCAGCGTACGACTCGATGGTATCGAGCAGTTGGTTTCCATGAAAATCGTTCGGTGCGGCATTGAACGCGATTTTGCAGCCGGGGAAGCGCTGACGAATTTGCCCGGCGTCGTAAAGAATGCCGGTGAGAATACATTGGGTCAGATCGCTCGATAGCCGTAAATGTTCGATAACCGGCACGAACTCGTCGGGCGCAATCCAGCCCAGCTCAGGGTCATGCCAGCGTGCAAGCGCTTCAAAGCCGGTGATCTGACCTGTGACCATATGCACTTCTGGCTGATAGAACGGTTTGATGTCGCAACGCTGCAACGCACGTGAAATACGTTCCTCGATCTGCCGACTGCGCGCTAAACGCGCACCAAGCTGGTGGTCGAAGACGACAAAAGATTGGCGAGCGCGGCGCTTGGCTTCACGATGTGCGTATTCCGCGCAGAAGATCAGGTCGTTCAGGTTGGCGGCATCGTGCGGATAACGCGCCACGCCCATGGTCAGCGATACGGGAATGCGGGTCGCATGATCGCGGACCTCAAAGCGGGAAACGGCGGCCGTGAGCTCCTGGAGTTGGTGTTCGTCCAATTCGGCCCAGGCAACGAACTCATCACCGGAGCGTCGCGACAGCAGGCGCGTTTCCGGTAAGGCGGCTGCCAACATGGCTGCGGTTTCCTGAAGAATACGATCGCCCGTATCGTAGCCGTGGATGTCATTGAGATGCTTGAGCTTGTTGATATCGAGTACGATCAGCATCGACAGGCGACCATGTGCGGCCGGTTCGTTCAGACGCTGTTCCAGATGTTGCAGAAACTGGGCGTAAATCGGTAGCCCCGTCAGGGCATCCTCATAGGCCATCTTACGCAGCTGATTCTGCGCGAGGGCCTGGTCGGCCAGCAATGATTCCAGCGTTCTGACTACGGTCTCGATTTCGTCGCTGCGTTTTGTATCGGCGGGAAATGCCATGGGTCGCCCGGCAAAAATATCGCGTGCGAAGATCACCAGCTGATCGAGCTGCTGGGTCAGATGCGTGGCGAAGCCGCGCAGCCAGAGTTGGGTTTTGCTCACAAAGAATAAAGCCAGCAGCACAATCAGGACCAGCAGACCGCCCAGCGCCGACAAATCAGGCAACAGGCTGATGGCGTAGCGTGTGTCGTAGCTGAAGCTGAGCCCTGCGAGATCAATGGTGTCCTGGAATTGCTTCTGCAGCATCCACCAGGGCCGCATCGGAAAATCAGGCGCCAGATTGAATGCAAACTCCAGGGGCCGATCAGCACCGACGGCTTGAACAGCGGTCGTGACAGAAAATTCCGTCAGCAGATAGCCGATCGCATCATCGCTCAGTGGTGACATGACTGGCATGAGGAGCAGTAGCCGGTCATCCGCTTTCTCAGTGCGCAGAAGCTGTACTGACAGACGTTGTGGCGACAGATCCGGTATGGCGACGCGAACCCGGCTGACTGTCTGGCTGTCCACATCGGGCGCACCAATCGATACCCGGCCCTGATAGTCGAGCAAGACGAAGTTGATGCCGTCCATGCGGTTCAGTTGCCGGAAAAGCGGTTTGAGGACGGTTTCGTGGCTGAAGCTGTCCATCAGCCCGGTCCACAGGATCGGTGAGTGAACCAGGGTGTCGGCTTGAGTCAATGTTGCAGAAATGCCGGCTTTGAGTTGCGCACGCACCAGATCGCTTTGCGCGACCAGATTGCGCTGGGTGGTATACAGCACAAAAGCGCTGGTGATGAGCAGTAACGTGCTCGTCGTCAGCAGCGCATAGCGCGTGACGATCCGGCTGAAACTCTTTTGAATCTGAGTGCGTAGCGAACCGCCCATCATGGCACCTGACGGATCGGTGTGATATAGCCATCAGCTTTCATCCGGACAAATAACACCTGACGGCTGTCCAACGCGTCGTGCCGGGTACGCGTGAATGCCGGCGCATAGCGTTTGATCACACCCTCGTAAGACGGTAGTTGCTCCAGTGCGTCCCGTATGGCGGTACCCTGGGTGGAGTGCGCCGTATTGACGGCGCTGGCCAGCAGGTAAACCGCGTCATACGCTTGCGCAACGCCGACCGGGCTGGCGATGGCATCCGGCGTCTGTACGCCCTGAGCTGCCATCGCCTTGGTCGCCAGCGCTTCAGCCTTGGGGCGGCGATTGTTAACAAAACTGAAAGTCTGGATGACGCGTAGATCAATATCGTTCAAGGCGTCACCGGTCATTGCGGCAAAGGCACCGCCGGTAATGCCCCAGTGCGCTACGACGGGCAGGTGTTCGGCTTTCGGGCGCGCGGCCAGTTCATTGATAATCAGGGCGCCCTCCGTTTCGTTGGCAATCAGCAGCATGGATGTGGCACCGCTGGCGGCACAGGCGTCCAGTTGACGGATAAACGACTTGTCACCCCAGTTGTACCAGTTTACCGATGCCAGTGTCGCTTGCAGCGAATTGGCTTTTTCGCGCAGTACGCGTTCGCCGGAGCGCCCCCAGAGCGTATTGGGGAGCAACACGCAGACTTTATGATTACTACTGAGTTTGACGGCTTGCGACAGCAATGCAGCGACACCCCATTCATCCTTGAGCGACAGACGGAACATATAGCTGTCACGCGGGATGGTATCGGTAATCTGATTGGCGGAGCCCCAGACGCTGATATAGGGCACCTTCATCTGTTGGGTATCGGGAATGGTTTCGACGATAACCGGGCTGTGTTTGCCGCCCAGCACGGCGACCATGTCTTTTTGACCGGCCAGCGCCACGTAGTTGTCGCGGCCGCGCATCGTCAGTCCCTGGTTGTCTCTGGTCACCAGCACCAGCGGTCGGCCGTTCAATACGCCGCCGCGCTTGTTGATTTCGTCGATGGCGATACGGGCACCGAGTTCAATGGCCTTGGACGAGGTATCGGACTTCTGACCGTAGTTACCATCGAAGCCGATGTAAACCGGGTCGGCACAGTGAGCGCTCAGTGTGGTCAGACACAGCATCACCAGAACAAGAAGTTTCTGCATCATATTCAGCCTGCTGGGGAATGACGGAAAACACGTAATCAGTCTACAGCGACAGGCAGTGGCCGACAAAGCCGGGGGCGTTGAAAAAATAACTGCCCGGATTGCCGGGCAGTCAAGGAACATCTTGGAATCGATGTCCCGAGGCGGGAGACTCGGGCGCGACGGGTACTGCTACCGGGGTTGGGGTGTCTCTGGAAGATGTCGCGCCCTTGATGACAATATAGGCTTTGCAAATTTAAATAAAAGTCGTATTTTTGGAACAAATAATACGAGAAAACCGATATGACGGAACGTCCGATCAACCTGAAGCATTTGTACTATTTCTGGAAAGTCGCCACGCTGGGTGGTGTGGCACGCGCGGGTGAAGCGATTCATGTGTCGCCGCAAACCTTGAGCGGCCAGATCAAAATTCTGGAAGATCGCCTGGGCGCCACCCTGTTCAAGCGCTCGGGGCGCAGCCTGGCACTCACCGATGCCGGACGTATGGCGCTGGAGTACGCGGAAGAGATTTTTGCATTGGGGTCGGAAATGGCCCAGGTGTTGCGTAACGTCTCTGATAGCGCCAGCCGCGATTTCCGTGTCGGTGTGACCAATACGCTCAATAAGGCCATGGTGTTTCGTCTGCTGAAGCCGGTGTTAACCGGGTCGGCGGATTTCCGGCTGCGTTGCCAGGAGGCGACGCTGGAGCAGTTGTTGACCGAGTTATCGCTGCGTCGGCTTGATGTGATCATTTCCGATACGCCCGTACCCGCAGGAAACCCGATACGGGTGTCTTGTCGTAAGTTATTGGAGTCGGGGTTGGTCTTTGTGGCGCACCGACAGGTTTTGGTTGGTGTGCGTGCGCCGTTTCCGCAATGTCTGCAGGAATTGCCGCTGCTGCTGCCCGGTAAGGAGTCGCTGCTGCGCGGACGACTGGATGCCTGGTTTGATCGACAGCATCTGCAGATCAAGGTAGCGGGTGAGTTTGATGACGCGGCACTTATGACGGCTTTCGGCTGGGAGGGCGTTGGCGCCTTCCCGTTACCGACCGCGTTGCTGGCCGAGCATCAGGCGCGGGGCAACATTGAGCTGCTTGGGGCGGTCGATGGTGTGACATTGCAGTACACGGCGATTACCGTGCGCCGACATGCGGCGCATGACGCGCTTAAATTACTGGATGCGCAGACTTTATAAACTGACATAATGACTTCCTGAGGCGGACGTTTCGCGAGAAAGGGTGAGAATGCGTTACAAAAATGTGGATGAGTTTATCGGGCAGGTCGCCAGCCGAGACCCCGGACAGCCTGAATTTCTGCAAGCAGTGAGCGAAGTCGTCGAAAGCCTGTGGCCATATATCGCGCGGCATCCGGAGTATGCCGAGCACGGCCTGCTCGACCGCCTGGTGGAACCGGAGCGCGTCGTGATGTTTCGTGTGTCATGGGTAGATGATCACGGTAAGGTGCAGGTCAATCGCGGCTACCGTATTCAGCACTCGTCGGCGATTGGCCCCTATAAGGGCGGTATTCGTTTTCACCCTTCGGTCAATCTGTCGATTCTGAAATTTCTGGCTTTCGAGCAGACCTTCAAGAATGCATTGACCACCCTGCCGTTGGGGGGCGGCAAGGGCGGCGCCGATTTTGACCCCAAGGGTCGCAGCCCCGGCGAGGTGATGCGCTTTTGCCAGGCCTTTGTCAGCGAACTGTTCCGCCACATCGGTGCCGATACCGACGTGCCGGCGGGCGATATCGGCGTCGGCGGTCGCGAAGTCGGTTTTATGGCCGGCATGATGAAGAAACTCTCCAATCGGGCTGATTGCGTGTTTACCGGCAAGGGCTTGTCTTTCGGTGGTTCCCTGGTGCGTCCGGAGGCTACCGGTTATGGAACGGTCTACTTCGCCGCTGAGATGCTGCAGCGGGTCGGCCGTTCTTTTGACGGTATGCGCGTTTCGGTGTCTGGTTCGGGTAATGTGGCCCAGTATGCTGTTGAAAAAGCCATGCAGCTCGGCGCCCGGGTCGTCACCGTGTCGGATTCGGGCGGTACCGTTGTCGATGAGGCCGGTTTCACGCCGGAGAAACTGGCTGAACTTATGGCAGTCAAAAACCAGCGCTATGGGCGTGTCGAAGATTACGCCCGGCGCGTTGTCGGCACGCAGTTTCTGCCTGGCGCCCGGCCCTGGCAGATTCCGGTGGATGTTGCCTTGCCCTGCGCGACCCAGAATGAACTGGATGACAAGGATGCAGCGACATTGGTCAATCATGGCGTTCTCTGTGTTGCGGAAGGCGCCAACATGCCGTCAACGGCAGGTGCGGTGCATGTCTTTGAACAGGCCGGCGTGCTGTATGCGCCCGGTAAAGCCAGCAATGCCGGTGGTGTGGCAACTTCCGGGCTGGAGATGAGCCAGAACGCCATGCGCCTCTCCTGGTCGCGCGAGGAGGTCGATGCCCGCCTGCTCAGTATTATGAAAGATATTCATGCCACCTGCGTTCAGTACGGCGATCAGCCTGGCGACCGAATCAACTACGTGAAGGGCGCCAATATTGCCGGTTTCGTCAAAGTCGCCGATGCCATGTTGGCACAAGGCGTCACCTGATCAAACGCGGTCGCGCGACGGGCGGGGGTATTAGAATGGTGGCCTTATGGAACACAGCATACCTCTGATTTCTACCTTGGCGGCTGCCTTTGGCGTGGCGCTCATATTTGGCTTCATCGCCGAGCGTATCAAGGTGCCTGCACTCGTCGGCTATCTGATCGCCGGCATCGTTATCGGGCCGGGAACGCCAGGGTTTGTCGCCGATGTGCATCTCGCCTCTCAACTGTCCGAAATCGGCGTCATGCTGCTGATGTTCGGGGTAGGCTTGCATTTTTCGCTCAAGGATCTGTTTGCGGTGAAACGCATCGCATTGCCTGGTGCGGTGGTGCAGATGGGTATTGCCACATTACTCGGTATGGCTGTGGCCCTGTACTGGGATTGGTCATGGGGCGAAGGCCTCGTTTTTGGATTATCACTGTCGTGTGCGAGTACGGTTGTGTTGCTCAAAGCGCTTGAATCACGCGGCGTACTGGACAGCATGAATGGCAGGATCGCGGTTGGCTGGCTGGTTGTTGAAGATCTGGCTACGGTATTTGTATTGGTCCTCCTGACGCCGCTTGCCGGTCTCCTCGGTGGGGCAGTGACGGCAGAGAGCAGCGTGCAGCCGCTATGGATGATGGTCGGCCAGACCTTGCTACAGGTCACCGCCTTCATCGCGATCATGCTGATCGCTGGTCGTCGCCTATTGCCCTGGTTGTTGTGGCACATTTCACGCACCGGTTCTCGGGAACTCTTCACGCTCTCGGTCGTCGCTGCGGCAATCGGTATCGCTTACGGTGCAGCCATATTATTCAATGTCTCGTTCGCCCTCGGCGCATTTTTCGCCGGCATGGTGATGCGCGAATCGGAGTTCAGCCACCGTGCAGCCGAGGAATCTCTACCGCTGCGCGACGCTTTTTCGGTGCTCTTTTTCGTATCGGTAGGCATGTTGTTCGAGCCGGGCATTCTTGTGACCGAACCGCTCAAAGTGCTGGCAGTGGTGGCGATCATCATGCTCGGTAAAGCGCTGGCCGCGCTGAGCATTGTGTTGCTTTTCCGGTACCCCCTCAATACGGCGTTGACTGTTTCCGTCAGCCTGGCGCAGATTGGTGAGTTTTCATTCATTCTGGCTGGCCTGGGGTTGTCGTTGGGCCTGTTGCCCCAGGAAGGGATGAGCCTGGTCCTGGCCGGCGCGATTTTTTCGATTGCGCTTAACCCGTTATTATTCGGCGCGATAGCACCGGTACGCCAGTGGGCGCTCAAACGCTCCAGCCTGGCGCGTCGCCTGGAGCAGCGGACGGATCCTTATGCCGAGCTTCCGACCAGTACCGATCGCAAATATCTGGCGGGACATGTTGTGCTGGTGGGCTATGGTCGGGTCGGCCAGCGGATTGCCAACGCACTCACCGCGCGCGGCATCCCCTATGTGGTGGCCGAGCAGAACCGTGAGCTGGTCGACAACCTGCGTAAAAAAAGGATGGCTGCCGTATCCGGCCCTGCCGCCGCTCCGGCTGTGCTGCTTCAGGCGAGATCGGAAGAGCGTAGTGGAGGGAAAGGGGGTAGTGCAGAGTGTCGATCT
>JBLIZO010000091.1:0-10733 GCA_048859965.1 Fluviibacter sp. | reverse complement strand
ACTACAGCTTTGCCCAGAATGGGCTGTTCCCGCAGTTGGTGTTCATGCTCATCATCTGCACGATGTTTCTGGGCATGGTCAGTTCAGGGGTGGAAATCATTCGGGATCGCCCCATGCTGGAAAGGGAGGTCACCATGATCGTCGCCATCGAGGTGCCCAACGCCAGATGCATCAGCTCTGAAGCAGGAAATCCCTGGGCGGCAAACATCATCAGCAGGATCGGCACGATGGTCAAGCCGCCGCCGACGCCGAACAGGCCTGCGATAAAGCCGGAAAATGTGCCCAGTACAATATAGGCTAACAACCACCAACTCATAGAATCTCCATTCGGTGAGGCGACCTGACGGGCCTATTCAAAACGGGATTCTACCGGACACCCCATTCAGGTTTCGCAGGCGATGATGCTTCGATGAGCCCCGACCCCGCCAACTGCGCCAGGCTCTGTGCCATGGTCTGCATTCCGAACTGCTGTCCTGTCTGCATGGCCGAAAGCAGTTGCGCTCCCTTCTGTTCACGAATCAGGTTGCGTACCGCAGGCGTGCCCACAAGGACTTCGTGTGCTGCAACCCGACCCTGACCATTCAGGCACGGTAGCAACGCTTGAGCCACAACCGCACGCAATACATCGGCCAACAGCGTACGTGCCAGATCACGTTCAGCGCCCGGGAAGACATCCACGATCCGTTCAACCGCTTGCGCCGCCGTCGCGGTATGCAGTGTCGCCAACACCAGATGCCCGGTCTCGGCGGCCGTCAACGCCAGACGAATCGTTTCCAGATCACGCATCTCACCGAGCAGAATGACATCCGGATCTTCGCGCAGCGCTGCTTTCAAGGCATCGGCAAAACTCGGCGTGTCACGCCCGACCTCGCGCTGGGTAATCAGGCAGCGATCCGGGGCGTAAACAAACTCCACCGGGTCTTCGATGGTCAGGACATGTTTGGCAGCAGTACGATTGATGTACTCGACCATGGCGGCCAGCGTCGTGCTCTTGCCCGAGCCCGTAGGGCCAACGATGAGCACCAACCCATGCTCGTGCGTGGCGAGGGCCTTCAAGATGGCAGGCGCGCTAATCGATTCGAGCGATGGCACAGTTTCCGGAATCGGGCGCAGCGCCAATCCCACACCGCGTTGCTGACGATAGGCGTTGGCACGATATCGCCCCAGATCCTTGATGGTGAAGGCAAAATCGCAGGCCATCCCTTCAGCGAACTGGCGGCGCTGCGCTTCCGGCAGCACGCTATCGATCATGGCGCGGATCGGTGCATTACCCAGGGCGGCCGGTTCCAGCACCTGCAATGCGCCATTGACGCGCGCCAGCGCGGGCATGCCTGCCGACAAGTGAATATCCGACGCGGCAAGCTGCTGTGCAGCGTGTAGCAAGGATTCCAGCATTCGACTCACTCCCGTTTTATACTTCGCCTAGCCTAACAGCAGTTTTGCGCCTTCACGCAACCCATCACGACTTTTTCCATGATCGCCACCCAAACCGATCCCTTCGACGGGGCGCGCCGACTGAATGCGGTGCAACAGCGGATTGCCGATGCGGCCAGGGGAAGCGGTCGGGCGGTCGATGCGGTGTCTCTACTCGCCGTCTCCAAAACCTTTCCGATTGAAGCCGTGGATGCCATCGCCGACGCCGGCCAACACGCTTTCGGCGAAAACTACGCACAGGAAGGCATCGAGAAAGCCGTCCTGCGCCCCGATCTGGAATGGCACTTCATCGGCCCGATCCAGAGCAACAAGACGCGCGGCATCGCCGAACATTTTGACTGGGTTCACACGATTGATCGCCTGAAAATTGCCGAACGCCTCTCGGCGCAACGCCCGGCCGACAAACCACCCCTGCAGGTTTGCGTACAGGTCAATATTTCGGGTGAGTTCAGTAAAAGCGGTTGCACACCCGATACGGCTCTCGCCCTCTGCCAGACAGTCGCTGCATTACCCCGTTTAACCCTGCGCGGTCTCATGGCGATCCCCGAAGCCACAGCGGACCCAATAACCCAACACCGCCACTTCGCCGCGCTGCGCCAGCTTATGGCGGAAATCAATGCGACCGATCCATCGCTGCAACTCGACACGCTCTCCATGGGCATGAGCGACGACCTTGAAGCAGCTATCGCCGAAGGTGCCACCATCGTTCGTGTGGGTTCGGCAATCTTCGGGCAACGCACTTATACGCACACACCCGCATCAACGGAGCTTTAAATGAAAATCACCTTTCTCGGCGGCGGCAACATGGCCATCGCCCTCGTCGGCGGCCTGATTCAACGTGGTTTCGCACCACACGATCTGTCGGTCATTGAAATTCTGCCGGAGGCGCGCGAACGCCTGATCGCTCAGTTCGCCATCAATGTCTTTACCGAAGCTTCGGCCGATGCATTGCAATGTGATGTCCTCGTGCTGGCCGTCAAACCTCAGCAGATGCGTGCTGCACTGGCGAGCCTGCCCGCTGGTGAGAACGCGCCTCTCATCGTCAGCATTGCCGCCGGCCTGCTGGTCGATGACCTCGCGCGCTGGATGGGCGGCTACCGTCGCATCGTCCGCGCCATGCCGAATACGCCGGCGCTCATCGGTGCCGGCATGACGGGCCTCTATGCCGACCCCTCCGTCAGCGGCGAAGATCGCAAACGCGCAGAAGCCATTCTTGGCGCGGTGGGCGAAACTGTCTGGGTCGAGAACGAAGCACTGATCGACAGCGTAACGGCTATTTCGGGCAGCGGCCCAGCCTACGTGTTTCTGTTTCTGGAAGCGATGCAGGAAGCCGCCCGCGAGCTGGGACTGTCGGACGACACCGCCCGCACGCTGGCGATTCAAACGGTGCTCGGTTCGGCACAATTGGCGGAACAATCAAAGGACCCCGTCAGCCTTTTGCGCGAACGCGTGACCTCCAAAGGCGGCACGACGGAAGCGGCCCTCAAGAAAAAAGCAGAACTTGGTGTCAAAGAGGGGCTCATCGCCGGGATGCACGCCGCAGCCGAACGCAGTCGTGAGCTCGGCGTTGAGTTGGGGCGTGACTGAGCCAGGCACCACAACGGCCTGCTGGTTGCAGATCACGAGCCACGGCGATCTGCAACTCACCGTGCATGTCCAACCCGGCGCTAAAACGACCTCGTGCGCCGGGATACATGGCGACGCTCTGAAAATTCGTTTACAGGCGCCGCCCGTCGATGGAAAAGCCAATCAGGCGCTCATTGCCTGGCTGGCAAAAACCTTGGGCTGCGCGCAGAAAGACGTTGAACTGATTCGCGGGCAAACGAGCCGACGCAAGACGCTGGCTATTGCCTGCGGCGACCGGACCAGTGCCTGCATCACGAGACTACAGGCACTGGCGACACCGATTCATTAACCGCGCTCGTACACCAGTTGACCACCCGCCAGGGTTTTCATCACCCGACCTTGCAGGGTGCGCCCCAGGAAGGGTGTGAGCTTCCCGGCGCTGCGTAGTGCGTTTTCCTGCACCGTCCATTGCGCCAGCGGGTCAAACAGCACCAGGTCAGCGCGCTGTCCGACGGCAAGACGCCCTGTATCGATACCGAGGATATCGGCCGCGCGCGCCGTGATCGGTAATAGAGAACGGCGCAGCGGCAGGCTGAGCGATTCGCCCCAGGCCAGCGTCAACGAGAGCAGCAATTCAATCCCCGTCGCGCCCGGCGCCGCTTCGGCGAAGGGTACGCGCTTCACATCAACGCCACGCGGCGTATGCGCCGATACGGCAGCGCCCAACGTACCGTCGGCAAGTCCGAGACGCAGCGCTTCACGATCTTCAAAGCCCCGCAGCGGCGGGTCAAAACGCGTCAACGGATCGAAGTAACCAATATCCTGCTCATACAAGTGCAGTGCATGCACCGCCACATCGCCAGTCACTGGCAAGCCGTCATCCTGTGCGGCCCGTAATAATGCCACGCCTTCGGCCGAGCTGATCTGTGTGAAGTGGACGCGCGCCCCGGTTTCCCAGGCCAGCGACAAGACATTTTGCATGCCCATGGTTTCGGCAACAACGGGAATCGCCGCAAGGCCCATGCGTGAGGCCAGGGCGCTGTCGTGCGCGATGCCGTCTTTGCTCAGATGAAACTCGGCGGGCTGCAACCAGACGGGTACGTCGCACGATGCCGCATACTGTAGCGCGCGCAAAAGCACCTTGGTGTCTGCCGGCAAACCACGGCCTTGCGAGACCGCAATGCAACCGGCGTCGCGCAGCAAACTCATTTCCGCCAGCATGGTACCGGCCAACCCTTGGGTCATCGCGCCCACTGGCAGCACGCGCACTTGCGACACATCTTCCGCATGACGCACGATACGCTCGGCGAGCTCCGGTTCGTCGATAATCGGGTTCACATCCGGCGGGCAGGCCAGCGTCGTGACACCACCGGCCACAGCGGCTTCCAGCTCGGCGTCGATGTTGCCCGCGATACGTGCCGACAGATCGACCAGACCCGGCGCAACGACCAGCCCCGTGCCATCAATCACCTGATCAGCCTTAAAACCCGCCGGCGTCTGACCGATACCCGCAATCCGGCCATCGGCAATAAAAAGAGACACGGCTTCGTCAAACTGCGTAGCCGGATCGATGACACGACCGCCACGGATTTCGATGTTTTTCAGACTCATCCCTGACCTCCCGCCAGTACACTCATGACCGCCATGCGCATTGCGATACCAAAGGTGACCTGCGGCAGAATCACGGCACGCGGACTGTCGGCTACGGCCGAATCAATTTCGACGCCGCGGTTCATGGGCCCCGGGTGCATGACAATCGCATCAGGCCGAGCTGCCTTGAGGCGCTCGTGCGTCAAGCCGTAACGATCGTGGAACTCGGTTGCCGAGGGCAGTAACGCACCGCTCATGCGCTCGCGTTGCAGACGCAGCGCGATGACGACATCACAGTCTTTCAGCCCCGTGTTCAGATCACGATGGACTTCGACGCCGAGCGATTCGATGTCGGTGGGAATCAGCGTCTGCGGACCGATTACGCGGATTGAAGCGGCGCCCAATGTCTTGAGCGCATGAATGTCGGAACGCGCCACGCGCGAGTGCAGGATATCACCGATGAGCGCAACGTTCAGCCCCTCAAAGCCGCCCTTGTAGTGGCGAATGGTAAACATATCCAGCAAGCCCTGCGTCGGGTGTCCATGGCGACCATCACCGGCGTTGATGACGTGAATGTCGTTACGCCCCGTGCGACGCAAGTGATCAACAATCAGATGCGGCGCGCCACTCGATTCATGACGCACGACAAACATATCCGCGTGCATGGCGCAAAGATTATCGACCGTATCCAGCAGCGTCTCACCTTTGGCCGTCGAGGAGGTGGACATGTTCAGATTGATCACGTCAGCCGACAGGCGCTTGGCGGCAATTTCAAAGGTGGTCCGCGTCCGCGTGGAGTTTTCAAAGAACAAGTTGAAGACGCTCTTGCCGCGCAGCAGCGGCACCTTCTTCATGTCACGGTCGGAGACGCCGAGAAAGCTGGCGCCCGTATCCAGTAAGCGTGTCAGTTGTTCGCGTGACAACCCTTCGGTTGACAGCAGGTGAACAAGATTACCATCGGCATCGAGTTGCGGATCAAGCATCATCCAGGCTCCAGGTCAGTTGTCCCAGGGGGTCGTCGGCAGGGGTTCGCACCAGCACCAGGCTGGCATTCTCCGGCAACGAGACCTCCCAGGCGCAGTAATTGGCGGCGATGGGCAACTGGCGACCACCGCGATCCGCCAGCACGGCCAGTTGCACGCTGGCAGGGCGGCCGTAGTCGAATAGCTCGTTCAATGCTGCGCGCGTCGTGCGGCCGGTGTAGAGCACATCATCGACCAGGATGACCGGCTTATCGGCAATATCGACCGGTACCGTGGTCGGCTGCACATTCGGGCTCAGCCCCCGTTCACTGAAGTCATCGCGATAAAACGAAATGTCCACGCTACCGACGGGCGGGTGCGACGGCAGCAACTGCGAGAGCCGCTCGGCGATCCAGACACCACCGGTAAACACACCAATCAGCACCGTTTCCGGCGCACGTTCGAACACCGGGTGCAATTGCGCCGCCAGAGCGGCAATCTGCGCTTCGGCATCGGGAAGTTGTTTCAAGTCAGGCATTCACGCCTCCGGGTAGCATAGTGTGTTGGGCTTGCCGCGGTGTCTTCTGGTCCAGCCACTGTTGCAGCAGAATCTGGGCGGCGACAGCATCCACATGCGCCTTGGCCGTGCGCGCCGATTGCCCGGCCTGATGCAGGCGCTGTGCCGCTTCGGCCGAACTCAGTCGTTCGTCCACCCAGGCGACCGGAAGATTGAATCGGCCATGAAGCTGATTGCCAAAGCGGCGGCAACGCCGGGTCATCTCATGCTCCGTGCCATCCAGTGCCGTCGGCAAACCGACCACAATCTGCTGCGGCTGCCACTCTGCCAGCAACGCGCCAATTTGTGCGAAGCGTTGGGCGACGGGTTCGCTGGCAATCAGGGCCAGCGGGTGCGCCAGACCCGTCACCGTTTCACCAATCGCCACACCGATGCGAACGGTTCCGAAGTCAAAACCCATGACGGTGCCCTCAGGCATGGCCCGCCACATCCGATAGCCGATCAAAACCGATTCCCAGTTTGCCCAGCGCCGCAGGCAACCGTTCTTCATAAGGAAGATCGAAGAGAATCTCGTCATCCGCCGGTACGCTGAGCCAGGCATTTTGCAGGATTTCATCGTCGAGCTGCCCCGGTACCCAGCCGGCGTAGCCCAGCGCAACAAGAATCGACGCTGGCGCGGTTTCGCCGCCCACCGATTCAAGAATGTCTTTGGAACTGGTCAATGCAATATCGCTCGTGATCTTCATGGTGGACTGCCAGGGCTTGGCGGGTTTATGCAGCACGAAGGCGCGATCCAATTGCATGGGGCCGCCAAACAGGACGGGCTGCCCAGCCAGTTCGGCATCCGGGTTGGCGAGCTCTACCCGTTCAAATAACGAGCCCAGCGTCATATCCGTGGGTTTGTTGACGACGATACCCATGGCGCCCTGATCCGAATGCTCGCACAGATAGATAAGACTGCGGGCAAACCGCGGGTCTGTCATACCCGGCATAGCCACCAGAAAATGTCCGCGCAGCCAGGTGGCAGATTCTGCCAACTCCGACCTCTTTGGTGCTTCAGATTCGTCTGAGGGTGCGCGGGAAGCGGTCATGTCGCGTATTCTACCGCAAATGCTCACCTATCACTCGCCAACAACCCCACCCCCCGATAACCGTCCGGCCCTCGTCTGGCTACGCCGCGATCTGCGCCTGACTGACCATGCGGCGCTATACCACGCGCTGCGTAGCCACCGCCAAGTTTATCTGGCGTTCGTTTTCGATTGCGACATTCTGGACCCCCTGCCCAGACAGGATCGCCGCGTCGAGTTCATTCGCGAATCGCTGGCCGAACTGGATTCGGCACTACGCGAGGCAGGCGGCAGCCTGATTGTGCGACACGGCCGACCGCGCACGATGATTCCGGCATTGGCGCGAGAACTGGGCGTCGCCGCAGTCTATGCCAATCGCGACTACGAGCCCGCCGCCATCCTGCGCGACCACGATGTTGCCGCCACACTGGGTCTGTCCGGCATCGATTTTCATTGTTACAAGGATCAGGCAATCTTTGAGCAGGATGAGGTACTCACCCAGGCAGGGAAAGCCTTTACGGTGTTCACCCCCTACAAGAATGCCTGGTATAAAAAGGCCGCACTCAACGATGGCGATTTCTATGTCCGGCCCTACCCGGTCGAGCGCTATCTGGCGCATCTGGCACCGACCGATCTGGCAACAGGTGTTCCGACGCTGGCCGACATCGGTTTTGAAACCACCGATCTGCGTGCAATTGGCATGACCCCCGGCATGCGTGGCGGTCGCGCGCGGGTCGACGATTTTTTCACCCGTATCGACGACTACAAAGTCGCCCGTGATTTTCCTGCCATCAAAGGCGTGTCGTACCTGTCTGTCCATCTACGCTTCGGCACAGTCTCCATTCGTGAATTGGCGGGTCGCGCCTGGCGCGAAGGCACCGAAGGCGCACTGACCTGGCTTAACGAACTGATCTGGCGCGACTTCTACTTCGCTATCCTGCATCATTTTCCGCATGCCATCGGCCATGCGTTCAAACCGGCATTCGATGCGCTCGTTTGGGACAGCGAGCCGGATTGGCATACGGCATGGTGCCATGGTTGCACCGGTTACCCCTTGGTGGATGCCGCCCAACGCCAACTGTTTAAAACCGGCTGGATGCACAACCGGTTGCGCATGATCAGCGCCTCGTTTTACACCAAAGACCTGGGGCTCGATTGGCGCACCGGCGAAGCCTGGTTCGCCCAATGGCTGCTCGACTTCGATCTCTCCGCCAACAACGGCGGCTGGCAGTGGTCAGCATCCACCGGCTGCGATGCACAGCCGTGGTTCCGTATTTTTAATCCGTTGACCCAGTCGGAGCGCTTCGATCCCCAGGGCAAATTCATTCGCCGCTATGTGCCCGAACTCGCCAAGGTGCCCGACAAATACATACACGCGCCGTGGACAATGCCGCCAGACGTACAAACCGAATGTGGTGTATTGATCGGCCGCGATTACCCGGCGCCTATCGTCGATCATGCCGAAGCACGGCAGCGTACGCTGGCACGGTTCAAAGCGGTTAGCGGGGACTGATCGAGAAAAAAACCGTGATGGCTCCGACCGCAACAAACGATCAGTGCGAATCAGACATCCGCAATCCGTGTCAGCAGTTCATCATCGGTCACGGGCTTGACCAGATAATCGATAGCACCCTGGCGCAAACCCCAGACCTTGTCGGTATCCTGCCCTTTGGCCGAGACCAGAATGATCGGCATACGGGCAAGGCGTTCGTCTTCGCTACGCGTCAGCGCGCGCGTCGCCTGATAACCGTTCAGCCCCGGCATGACGACTTCCATCAGAACAAGGTCAGGATAATCGCGGCGCGCAATCGCCACACCTTCTTCGCCGTCTGCCGCAACAATCACCTGGTAGCCGGCAGCGCTTAATGCATTGACGAACTGCGCACGCTCCACGGGAGAGGGCTCAATGACCAGTATCGTCTGTATGCTCACCCTCGGCTCCCGTTGTGTTTTATGCGATCAGAGTTCGATCATCTCGAAATCTTCTTTACGCAGGCCGCATTCCGGGCAGACCCAGTTCATGGGCACATCGGCCCACAGCGTGCCAGGCGCAATGCCGTCTTCCGGAAGACCGGCTTCTTCGTCGTAGATAAAGCCGCAACCGAGACACATCCAAGACTTGAAAGACTGACCACTCATGGCGAAACCTTAGGCAAAAATAAGGGGTTGGGTTGATACAATACGGACAATCCTACCCGATGCGCTGGTCCGCTGTCATCCCGTTGTCATTATTTATCGACAACCTTTTTACGGATCTACACATCCTCCGTCATTCCTGCTCCGCCTATTGTGTTCACTTTTACCGGCCCGCTCTACGCGATTACCCCTGACCTCGCGGATACGCCACACCTGCTGGCCCTGGCCGATGCCGCGCTGGAGGCGGGTGTCACGATCATGCAATACCGTGACAAGATCAGCGCCATGCCCGAGCGACTCATCCGAGCACGCGCACTGGTCGCCCACTGCCACCGTTACGGCGCCAAACTGATCGTCAACGACGATGTCGTTCTGGCGGTCGCCTGCGGTGCGGATGGCGTGCATCTGGGCAGTACGGACGGCAGCATCCGTGACGCCCGTCGATTGCTGCCACCCGATACCATTATTGGTGCCTCCTGCTATAACGATCTGGCTCTGGCACAGCAGGCCATCAAGGATGGCGCCAGCTATGTGGCTTTTGGCGCCTGCTTTGATTCGCCCACCAAGCCGGCCGCGCGCCGTGTATCTGCCAAAGAATTAGCGGCTTTCCGCACGGTACTCGGGCCCAGCGTGCCCATCTGCGGCATTGGCGGCATCACCCTGGACAACGTGGACACTCTGGCCGGCAATGTTGATGCCGTCGCCCTGATTTCCGAGCTGTTCGGGACACCAGACACCCCCGCCACCCCAGAACGCGTTGGCAACCGGGTACGCCAGTTCATGGCACAACCCTTGGCCGCCTGATCTTTTTCACATTCTTTTTATCGAGCCCGCATCATGACCAGTCGCAACGAACAACTCTTTGCCGCCGCTCAACGTCACATTCCCGGCGGTGTGAACTCGCCCGTCCGCGCCTTCCGCGGTGTCGGTGGTACGCCCCGCTTCTTTGCCTCGGGCAAAGGCCCACGCGTGACGGACGCCGATGGCAAGGTGTATATCGACTACGTGGGTTCGTGGGGTCCGCTGATTCTGGGCCATGCTGATCCAGATGTACTGGAAGCCGTGCAAACGACCGCTGCCCGCGGCCTCACTTTCGGTGCACCGACCGGCGCCGAAGTCGAGATCGCCGATCTGCTCTGCGAACTGCTGCCCTCACTGGAAATGGTGCGTCTGGTTTCATCGGGCACCGAAGCCACCATGAGTGCCATTCGCCTGGCGCGCGGCTTTACCGGCCGCGACCTGATCATCAAGTTTGAAGGCTGCTATCACGGTCATGCCGATAGCCTTCTGGTGAAGGCCGGTTCTGGTTTGCTGACTTTTGGCAACCCGTCATCGGGTGGCGTACCGGCTGACGTGGCCGCACATACGCTGGTACTGCCCTATAACGACATCGATGCCTTCAACGAAGCGATTGAGACCTATGCCGACAAGCTGGCGGCGGTGATCGTCGAACCGATTGCT
>JBLIZO010000090.1:0-4321 GCA_048859965.1 Fluviibacter sp. | reverse complement strand
AAAGCGCCTATGCGCGTCGCCGTCACCGGCGCCGCTGGTCAGATCGGTTATAGCCTGCTGTTCCGTATTGCTTCCGGCGAAATGCTGGGCAAAGACCAGCCCGTCATTCTCCAACTGCTGGATCTGCCGCAAGCCCAGAAGGCTGTGCAAGGCGTGATGATGGAGCTGGACGACTGTGCTTTCCCGCTGCTGCAAGGCATGATCGCCACCGACGACCCGAACGTGGCATTCAAAGATGCTGACGTTTGCCTGCTGGTTGGCGCCCGTCCGCGTGGCCCGGGCATGGAACGTGCCGATCTGCTGCAAGCCAACGGCGCGATCTTCACCGTTCAGGGCGAAGCCATCGCCAAAAACGCCAAAGAAGATGTCAAGGTGCTGGTCGTGGGCAACCCCTGCAACACCAACGCCCTGATCGCTGCTGCTGCTGCCAAGAAGGTTGGCCGCACCAACCCGAACAACTACCACGGCATGCTGCGCCTGGACCACAACCGTGCGCTGACCCAGCTGGCTCAGAAGACCGGCCGTCCGGTCTCGTCGCTGAAGAAGCTGGTCGTGTGGGGCAACCACTCGCCGTCGATGTACGCCGACTACCGCTTCTGCACATCGAACGGCGACAGCGTCAAGGATCTGGTGAACGATGCCGTCTGGAACAACGATGTCTTCCTGCCGACCGTGGGCAAGCGTGGCGCTGCGATCATTGATGCTCGCGGCCTGTCGTCGGCTGCTTCGGCTGCCAACGCCGCCATCGATCATATCCGTGACTGGCACCTGGGTTCGGACGAATGGGTCACCATGGGTATCCCGGCACCGGCCGACAATGGCTACGGCATTCCCGAAGGCATCGTCTTCGGTTTCCCGTGCGAGTGCAAGGGTGGCAAGTTCACCCTGATCAAGGGCCTGGAAATCGACGAGTACTCGAAGGGTAAGATCGCGCTGACCCTGAAGGAACTGACCGACGAGAAGGAAGCCGTCGCATCGATGCTGTAATCGCACGTTGCCGTTTTTCTGACGGCAGCTGCACAAAAGGGTCACGCTTGCGTGGCCCTTTTGCTTTATCCTTTCGTTTTGTGTTGAAACCCTGATTGCCAATCCATCATGACGCATGCCAACGCTGCTCTCAAGCTCTCTCCTGACGAGGTGCTTTTCCCTGGCGAAAAACCTTTCCCGGTGCTGCCCGCCGTTGACCACTATTGCGGCTCCGAAAAACTGATGAAAAAAGCCATGTCGATCCAGGCTGAAATTGCGGCCGAGTATGGCCCGCTGGCGATGGACATTACCTGCGACTGCGAAGATGGCGCTGCGGCCGGCAACGAGAAGGCCCATGCCGAACTCTGTGTGGCCATGATCAATTCCAGCGACAACCAGTTCGACCGCGTCGGTGCACGCATTCATGACGTGACGCACGATCACTGGCAGGATGACCTTGAGATTCTCATCGGCGGTGCCGGCCAGCGCCTCCCCTTCATCACGTTACCCAAGCCACGTGGCATCGACGATGTGCGCGTGTTCCTCAAAGAATTGCGCACCGTTGAGCAACGCCATGGCATCAAGAACGCCATTCCTGCACACGTGCTCATCGAAACGCATGGTGCGCTTCACGAGGTATGGGACATCGCCGCACTGGACGGCATCGAATCGCTGGATTTCGGCCTGATGGATTTTGTCTCTGGCCACTTCGGGGCGATTCCTGGTAGCGCCATGAAGAGCCCGGGTCAGTTTGATCACCCGCTCGTCCGTCGCGCTAAACTGGAAATTTCCAGCGCGGCACTCGGCCACGGCAAAGTACCTTCGCATAATGTCACCACCGAGCTTTCTGACCTGGAATACATTCGTCGCGATGCAGAACGTGCACGAAACGAATTTGGCTATCTACGCATGTGGAGCATCCACCCCGTTCAGATTCGTCCGATTCTGGATGCCATGAGCCCGGATTTCTCCGAAGTGCAAGACGCGGCGGAAATCGTCAGCGCAGCGGCCGATGCAGACTGGGGGCCGATCCGTCATAACGGTAAGCTACAGGATCGCGCCGCCTACCGTTATTACTGGACACTACTCAAACGCGCCCGCACCACCGGCGTACCGCTGCCTGATGGCATTGCCGAACGCTTCTTTACTGCTTGATAACGACGAACCACACAACACGCATGACACAAGATACGGACATCGCACTCATCGAATTCAAGGGCACCACCCTGGCTGTGCTCGCCATCACCCTGCGCAGCCTGGATCCGGCCGAACTAGCCACCGCCAGCGGCGCATTGTTCGGAGACGGCGGGTTCTTTGACGGTGACCTGGCTGTCCTCGATCTGAGCCAGCTTGTCGTCTGGCCGGAAACCGTGGATTGGGCGGTCATTATCGACCTGCTGACCAGTCATGGCCTCAAAGTGCTGGGCGTCTCCCGGGGTAACCGCGAGCTCCACATCAGCGCGCAGGCAGCAGGTTTACCCGCGCTCACCCTCAGCGCAGGGCGCTCCGCCAAGCCCGCTGCAGCGGGCACTACAGTCAAGGCTGCCAGCCCGGACCCAGAACTGGAGAAAATTCCCGCCAGCCTGCGCAAAACGCAACCGGTTGCAAGCGAACAGACGGCGACCGCCTGCACCGCGGAGGAAGGACTTGTCGATGACCTGCTCCAGAACCCGGCCAACCGCATCATCGACCGACCGCTGCGCTCCGGACAGCAGGTTTACGCCAAGGGCGGCGACCTCATCATTCTGGCTGCCGTCAACCCCGGCGCCGAAGTCATTGCCGATGGCAACATCCATGTCTACGCGCCGCTGCGTGGCCGCGCCCTGGCGGGGGCCCGTGGCAACAGTGAGGCACGTATCCTGACGACGGTCTTCGCTGCCGAGCTGGTCTCTATTGCCGGTATCTACCGCACTTTTGAAGATGGTGTTCCGGAGCGACTGGCCAATCAACCCGTGCAAGTCCGGTTGGCGACCGAACCGACGGTCTCTCCCGGCACCGGCCTGAAATCGCGTCTGGAGATCGACATTCTGCGCGTTGATTAACGCCGCCCCACCAGCGCGGACAGGTCAAAAAAACGCCAAGCGCCCTGCCGAATCGGCTAGAATTCCACCAGTTTTTATCTCATTTCCGGGAGCATCCTCGTGACGCGTATTATTGTCGTAACTTCAGGTAAGGGCGGCGTCGGCAAGACCACGACCAGCGCCTCGTTTTCCAGCGGTCTGGCTATGCGCGGTTTCAAAACCGCCGTTATCGATTTCGACGTTGGCCTGCGTAATCTGGACCTGATCATGGGGTGCGAGCGGCGTGTGGTCTACGATCTGGTCAATGTCATCAGCGGTGAAGCCACGCTGAATCAGGCATTGATCAAGGATAAGCACTGTGAAAATCTGTTCGTGCTGCCTGCCTCGCAAACCCGTGACAAAGACGCGCTGACCGAAGAAGGGGTCGAGAAGGTACTCAAGGATCTGGAACATATGGGCTTTGATTACATTGTCTGCGATTCGCCCGCCGGTATCGAGCGCGGCGCCGTAATGGCGCTGACCTTTGCTGACGAAGCAATTATCGTGACCAACCCCGAAGTGTCGTCCGTCCGTGATTCGGATCGCATCCTTGGCATTCTTCAGGCAAAATCAAAAAGAGCGCTGGCGGGCGGCGAACCGGTCAAAGAACATCTTCTGGTGACCCGTTACTCGCCAAAGCGTGTCGAAGATGGCGAAATGCTGTCCTACAAGGATGTGCAGGAGATCCTGCGCGTACCCATTATCGGCGTGATTCCCGAATCGGAATCGGTGCTGCACGCTTCGAATCAGGGTACGCCGGCGATCCATATTGAACACTCCGAAGTGGCTGAAGCGTATAAGGACATCATCGCCCGGTTCCTGGGCGAAGAAGCCCCGCTGCGTTTCGTGACGTACGAAAAGCCGGGCCTGTTCAAGCGTCTGTTCGGAGGCTAAGCGATGTCCCTCCTGTCTCTGATCTTCGGATCCAAGCCCAAATCAGCCAACATGGCCAAGGAACGCCTGCAGCTCATCATCGCACGCGAGCGTGTTGACGATGGCAAGCAGACGGCGGACTTTCTGCCAGCCATGCAGCAGGAACTTGTCGCTGTGATTTCCAAATACGTCCATATCAACGCCAACGACATCAAGGTGTCGATGGAAAAGAAAGGGAATTACGAGGTGTTGGAAGTCAATATTGTATTGCCCGAGCAGAATTAAACCCTGCGTTTTGACAGCCCCGCTGCACCCAACAAAAAAGAACCTTCGGGGTCTTTTTTGTTTGGTAGTAAGCCAGCATTCCGATGCACACGCCTCAGGCCACTATCTCAGCAATGTCATCGGCGAGTTTGATCTCG
>JBLIZO010000089.1:0-43528 GCA_048859965.1 Fluviibacter sp. | reverse complement strand
TATAAACCATCAGGAGGTGTTGTATGGCAAGAATGGGAAGACCCGGGCTGTCAGATCAGGAGAAATCGGAGCTATGGCGGAGATGGCAGGCAGGCCAGAGCCTGACAGACATTGGTTTGGCCCTCGGTAAGCATGCGGGTTCTGTGCATGGTGTGATTTCCTTAAAAGGCGGGATTGTGCCTTCCGCCAGAACGCGTGCCTCGAAACATCTGACTTTGGATGAGAGAGAATTAATCTCTCGCGGGTTGGCCAGGAGTATGAGTTTGAGGTCTATTGCCAGGGATCTCGGCCGTTCTCCATCGACGATTAGCCGTGAGGTCTCCAAGAATCAAGGTGTTATCAAATACAGAGCAGTGATTGCCGATGACCTGGCTTGGGAAAGATCTCGCAGGCCTAAATCTTGTTTGTTGGCGTCCCGACCGACGTTATGCCAGATAGTCGCCAGTAAACTAGAGATGAAATGGTCGCCTGAGCAGATCTCTGGCTGGCTAAAGCATGAATTTCCGGATCAACCAGATATGCAGATATCTCATGAGACGATTTACCGCAGCCTGTTCATACAGGCCAGAGGTGTTCTCAAGAAAGAACTTGTTGCACATCTGCGTTCTCGACGGATGATGCGCCGATCCAAGCTATCAACCACCAAAGGGCGGCCACGAGGTCAAATTATTGATGCCGTATCCATCAGAGAGCGTCCGGCCGAAGTGGCGGACAGAGCTGTTCCCGGGCATTGGGAAGGCGATCTTCTGACCGGATCTCATAATAGCCACATTGCCACGTTGGTTGAGCGCCATTCACGCTTCACCATATTGGTTCAAGTTGCCGGTAAAGATACAAACAGCGTCATTACGGCATTGACGAGAGAGGTGAATAAAATCCCAGCCAGCCTGAAAAAGACGCTTACCTGGGATCGCGGGTCAGAAATGGCTCAACATAAATCATTCACGGTCGCGACAGACGTACAGGTTTATTTCTGCGATCCAAGAAGCCCGTGGCAACGCGGATCAAATGAAAACACCAATCGGCTATTGCGCCAATACTTCCCTAAAGGCACCGATCTCAAGGAATTCAATCAGGAATATCTTGATCAGGTTGCGCTACAGCTGAATGAGCGGCCCAGAAAAACGCTGGGCTTCGATACGCCGGCTGCTAGACTCTCGGCATACGTTGCGTCGACCGGTTGAACTCACCCTTGGCAGCATTTGTATGTCTGTTCATGTGGGCATCGCACGACTCACTTTGTGCCCAAGAGGTTGGTTGCAGCACTAGAGATTGATGTAGAAGAAATTGAGCCTAGGTGGCCAAGGCATAAGTGTGTAGTTTGTGGCGCGGACGGTGCAGAAAACCATCATTGGGCTCCGTTCTACATTTTTTCCGATGAGGCTGAAAAATGGCCCAAGTCGTACTTATGCCCAACATGCCATAAGAAATGGCATGACATGGTTACGCCGGGAATGAGCCAGGGCGGGAAGATGGGCTAAGTTTCAGACAACAAAAAACCGCCTCGTGGGCGGTTAGATGTTTTTGCCGAAGCCACCCCAAGTAAGGAAGTGGTGGGTCGTGAGTGACTCGAACACTCGACCTACGGATTAAGAGTCCGCTGCTCTACCAACTGAGCTAACGACCCGGCACGCTGGGCATTATAGCCGAAGCAATCTGGTGGGTTGGGTGGGATTCGAACCCACGACCAACGGATTAAAAGTCCGCTGCTCTACCGGCTGAGCTACCGACCCCCAGGGCACTGCAAAGAGGCGAAATTTTAGCGTTTTTGATGGGGTGCCGTCAAGTCAGGCTGTTTTGCCGGTATCGGGTGGGGTCCGGCACACCTGCGGCAGCAAACCCTGCGGCGCGCAGGGCGCAGGAATCGCAATGGCCGCAGGCCTCACCTTCGGGGCTGGCCTGGTAGCAGGAGACGGTGAGGCTATAGTCCACGCCGAGCTCGATTCCCCGGCGAATGATGTCGGCTTTGCTGAGTTCGATGAGCGGTGCGTGGATATGGAAGCGGGCACCTTCGGCGCCGGCTTTGGTGGCCAGGTTGGCCAGGTGTTCAAAGGCGGCGATATATTCCGGGCGGCAGTCCGGGTAACCGGAATAATCGACGGCGTTAACGCCCAGAAAGATGTCACGGCTATTCAGGGTTTCCGCCAGCGCCAGCGCCAGCGAGAGCATCACGGTATTGCGCGCCGGTACGTAGGTGGATGGAATGCCGGTTTGGCTGTTGGCTTCGGGTACGTCGATGGCAAAGTCTGTGAGCGCCGAGCCGCCAAACTGGTTCATGTCGACATGTACGACCCGATGGGTTTTGGCACCGAGTGCTTTGGCTTGCTGTAGCGATGCATCGAGTTCGGCGCGGTGACGCTGGCCGTAGTCAAACGCGATGGCATGGCATTCATAGCCTTGGCGATGGGCGATGGCGAGTACGGTGGCGGAATCCAGGCCGCCCGAGAGCAAAACGACGGCGCCGGGCGGGGCGGTGTGATTACTTGCCACGGGCATCCTCCCAGAGCAGTTTGTGTAGCTGAAGTTGAAAGCGGACGCGGAGGCCGGCCGCCAGTATCCATTCGGCAAGCTCGGTCGGGTTCTGCTGGCTGGCAACCGGCGAGAGCACCACGTCACAGCGCGCCGTGAGCTGGTAGGCGGCGATCATCTCGCAGGCCCAGTCGAAATCGGCGCGGCTGGCGATGACGATTTTGACTTCGTCTGTGGCGCGTAAGTGCGCAATATTGCCCAGCAGGTTTTTGCCGGATTCGCCGGAGTCGGGTGCCTTCAGATCCATGATGCGTGAGACACGCGGGTCAACCGGCGCAATATCCAGTGCACCCGCCGTTTCGAGGCAAACGTCGTAACCGGCGTCGCAGAGTGCCGTCAGCAGCGTGAGGCAGGGCCTCTGGGCCAGCGGTTCGCCACCCGTCACGCAGACATGGCGGGTCGGGTATCGGGCGACCTCAGCGAGAATGGTACGGATGGGTGTGGTGGTGCCGCCGGTAAAGGCATATTCGGTGTCGCACCAGGTGCAGCGCAGCGGGCACCCCGTCAAGCGGATGAAAACAGTGGGGATGCCCGAACGTGCGGCCTCGCCCTGTAATGAGAAGAAAATTTCGCTCAGGCGAACCGTTGTTTCACGGTCCGCACTGTGTGCTTCCGTCATGGCGCCTTACTTCTTCAGTTGCTGCTTGGCGGCGCTGGCCGCTTTGGAGTCCGGGTATCTGCTGACCAGATCCTTGAGCGTTTTTTGCGAGTCGGCTTTCTGGCCCAGATCAGCCTGGCAGTTGGCGATTTTAGCCATAGCATCTGGCGCGCGGCTGTTTTTGGGCCATTTGGTCAGCAGTTTCTGTTGCGAACTGATCACTTGCTTGCAGTCGCCCAGCATGTCGTAACTATTGCCCAGCCAGAACTGCGCATCGGGTGATTTGTCGCTGTCCGGGTAGGTTTTAACGAACTTGTCGAACGCGACGGCGGCTTCCTTGAATTTGCCGGCCTTGAAGAGCGCCAGGGCGCTTTCGTAGGCTTTCAGCGTGACGGCAGGGTCGTCTGCTGGTTTGTTGTCGACTTTGGCGTCCGCTTTCAATTCCGTCTTGTCGGTTGGTTTGGCCGCTTCGGTCATGGCTGCGGGTGCAGCGGCTTTTTTGCCTTTACCGGCTTCCAGGGCCTGTAGACGATTGTCGAGATCGAGGTACAGATCCTTCTGACGTTTCTCCAGATCGTTGACGCTGTTGGTCAATACTTCGATCTGGCCGCGCAGTTCGGCAACTTCGCGGCTCATCTGCTCGGCGAGGCGATTCTGCTCGATCAGCGTCTGACTGGTCGATTTTTGCAGATCGGCAATCTGTTTGCGGGCGACATCGTCGTCAAACAGACCGGCATGGGCCGAAGGTGCGGCACAAAGGACACCGGCGGCGATCAACGCCGCCGGCAGGCTGAAGCGTTGGGTCATCAGCGGGGCCATCAATACTCGCCGTTATAGAGCATGTCGGCACGGCGGTTTTCAGCCCAGGCCGCTTCGTTGTCGCCCAGAGCTCTTGGTTTTTCTTTGCCGAGGCTGACTGCTTCGATTTGCGATTCCGGCGCGCCCATCAGGACAAGCTGTTTCTTGACCGCATCGGCACGGCGTTGACCCAGTGCCAGGTTGTATTCACGACTACCGCGGTCATCGGTGTTGCCCTGGATGAGAACACGGGCGTTCGGTTCCGAGGCGATGAACCGGGCGTGTGCCTGCAACAGGTTTTTGTACTCCGCCTGGACATCGTACTGGTCGAAGCCGAAGAATACGCTGCGCTTCGACAGCGGGCTGTTCGGATCGCGCAGCTTGGCCATTGCGGCGGCTGAGAGCTTCGGCACCCCTGAGGTGCCGGTGGCGTCTACGGTGGCGAGATCAGAACTGTTGTCTGGCGTTGAGCTACAGGCGGCCAGCAGCGAGACAGCCAGCGCGGGCAGCAGGGTGCGCAGGAAGGTTTTGCGGGAAATGGTTTTCATGAGGGCAAGCTCCAGGGGGTTTTCAGAATTGTAAGCGATCAAGCTATTGAGACAGAAGCATTTTTTGTGCCGTTCTCAGCAGATCTACGGTTTAGCGGTTAGGGCCCCAGGCGGGTTCGCGGGCGTCACCGTTGACTGCGGACAGCTTCTGGCGAATCTGACCGTCGGCCGAAACGGCGGCCAGCACACCGCGGCCGCCCAGGATGGTGGCATAGAGAATCATCTGACCATTGGGCGCGAAGGTCGGGGATTCATCGCGTTGCGAATCGGTCAGCACGGTGACCTGACGGGTTGCCAGGTCCATGGTGGCGACGCGGAAAGCGCCATCGCGTCGGGTGATAAAGGCCAGCGTGCGGCCATCCGGTGAGGGGCGTGCCGTGACGTTGTAATTGCCGTCGAAGCTGACGCGCTGCGCGCTGCCGCCGTTGGCAGGCATGCGATAAATTTGCGGGCTACCGCCACGGTCGGAGGTGAAATACAGCCACTGACCATCTGGCGAAAAAGCCGGTTCGGTATCGATGCCGGAGGTGTTGGTGATGCGGGTGGATTGCAGCGTGGCGAGGTTGATGCTGTAGAGCTGCGTGCCGCCTTCGCGTGATAGTGCAACCACCAGTCGGCTACCATCTGGCGCGTAGGCCGGTGCCGAGTTGGAGCCACGGAAATTGGCGATAATGCGCTGTTGCCCGGTTTTAAGCGTTTGCTCGTAAATCACCGGTTTGCTCTTTCCGAAAGAGACGTAAGCGAGTTTCGTGCCGTCGGGCGACCAGGCCGGCGAAATGATCGGTTGTTTGTCCTTCAGTACGGCCACCGGATTTTGTCCATCAGCATCGGCAACAATCAACTGGTACTGGGCGTTGTTGCCGTTGCCTTGCTTCAGCACGTAGGCAATGCGCGACGAGAAGTAACCGGGCTGACCAGTCAATTTCAGATAAATGAAATCGGCGACTTTGTGCCCGGCGAGGCGGGCGTTGTTGCCGGGGACGGTGATAACGGTGTTGCCCAGCGAGCCGCGTTTGACGATGTCGGCGACGCGAACGCGTACTTCAATCTGACCACCTGGTTTGGTAGCCGTTGCAGTGGCCAATGCATCGGCACCGCGTGTGCGCCAGGCGGCAAAGTCCACGGCACTGTTCTCATCGGCAACCAGAGCCTCGGTGTTGACGATCCGGAACAGCCCGGTTCCCGTCAGGTCATTGCGAACCGTTGCCGCAATCTCGCGACCCAGTGCTTCGTCGCCACCGAAGTTGGGTATGGCGACGGCAATGCGTTGCACCCCGGCGCCAACGACTTCGATATTGAGCTGGGCATGAGCCGTACTCCAGAAAAACAGGGAAACAACACTGATGAGCAGATGAAAATGTCGAATCATGGTGTGATTATAGCGATCGTTATCTTAAGGAAATCTGAAACATCGGTTCATGCCGTGCCTGAGCTACGGCGTGAACCGATTGCGATCAGCATCGCACCGAGTAGCAGTGCGATCAGTGCGTAGGCGCTGAGCGGGGATTGATACCAGGCGCTGCGAAACAACAGGGTAAAAAGAACCAGATTGACGCTGATCGCTATCGCCAGAATGATGCGTCGCGCGCCTGTTTTGTTCACGATGCGCCAGTGGCCGATGGTCACCAGTGAATAGACGAGCAGAAAAGCCAGACTCGCCATTTGCCCGATAACGGTCAGCGGCAAAGTGAGTACCATGATGGCGACCAGTATCGCTGAAAAAAGCAAGGCGCTGGGGACGCCTCTGCGCATCTGCGCCAGGTAAGCAGGCAAGGTGCCTTGGCTGGCGGTATCGCGGGCGATATGGGCTGCCGCGAAAATGGTGGCGTTGACGGCTGCGGCAGTCGCCAGCATGGCGGCCGCGCTGATCAGCACGAGCCCGGGCGCACCCCAGATAGCCTGGGCGATGCTCGCGAGGACGTGACCACTATCGCCTTCAATCGTTGCGATTGGCCAGATTCCGACCACCACTATGGACACAACAAAATACAGCAATGTGACGATACTCAATGCTAAAAACATCGATCGGGGCAGCTCTTTGCCGGGGTTTTTCATGGCGCCCGATGCGTTGGTGACTACGCCAAAGCCCTGGTAATTGACGTACAGGATACCGGCAGCGACCAGGATGTTGTCCCAGTCGTCGGTCGGTCGCGTCAGGCGTGACGTCTCAATCTCCGGCATCCCCGCGAAGCAAAAAGCGATGAGTGCGAGCATCGTTAAGCCCATGGCCACCGATGCAGCACGGCCGACAGCTTGAGCGCCGAGCAGGTTGATCAGACTGAAGACCAGTACGACGGCGACTGCGCACAGGCGCAAAGCCCAGGTGGGCAGTGCACCGGCAGTCAGAGCGTTGACGTATTCAGCAAAGGCGGCGGCGTAGAGCGCCGCCGCGACGAGATACGCCAGATATTGAAAGACATTGAGGCTACCCGACAGCCAGCCCGGGCCATAACCGGCGACCGTGAAATTCGCCGGGCCACCGCTGCCCGGAAAGGCGGCGCCCAGACGTGCATAGGAGTAGATGGAGAAGGCGGCGGCAAAGGCGCCCAGCAGAAAAGCCGTAGCGATCTGATTACCCGCATGCTGGCTGGCCAGCCCCAAAAGAGAAAAGAGGCCGGCACCCATCATGCCGCCGACGCCTAGTGCGGTGGCGCCCGCCAGTCGGATATGCTGTGACGACGGATTCGTCGATGCGGAGGTTTCAGCCGAAGCGCTACTCATGAACCCTACTGTGATGGCTTTTCAAATGGCAGGTAGGTGATGTCAATAATGCGGTCCGGCGAACGGCCTTCCGGCACCGGCAGCGGTGATGATTTACGGATGGCGCGTTCGACGGCGGCGTCCAGTTGCGGATTGCCGCTGGATTTCATCAGACGTACATCAATCACTTCCCCCGAAGGGAGCTGCGTCACACGGAAGACCGAGGCCGGGTTGCCTTGCAGGCCCGGTGGCAGAATGACATTGCCCCGGATTTTGGTTTTCAGTTTGGCCAGATAGCTACGATCATCGCCACGGGCACGTTCGGCGCCCGTGGCTTTCGCTTCGGCGCCGGCCTGAGCGCGCATGGCGGCTTCTTTTTGCGCGCGTGCGTCAGCGGCCTGCTTTTGTGCGGCCTGTTGTTTCTGTGCGGCAAGTTTTTGCTCCTCGCGCTTCAGCTCTTCCAGGAAATCGTCGGATTTCTTCTTCGGATCCGGTTTCTTCTTGTCGTCCTTGGTATCTTTGGTTTCCTTGCTGTCCTTGGCCTTGGCATCCTTCTTGTCAGGCGTTTTCTCTTGCGGTTTGTCTTTTTCCGCCTTCTTGTCCTGTTTGATGGCGATATCGGCCTTGGGGTTTACCGGGGTTTTTGCCGGTTCCGGCTTGGGCTGTGGTTTTGGTTCAGGTTTTGGTTGTGGTTTGGGCTGCGGTTTCGGTTCCGGTTTTGGCTCGGGTTTGGGTTCAGGCTTCGGTTCTGGTTTGGGTGGCTCGGGCTGCGGCGTCGGGTCGCCGTAGGTCTGCGCCTCGCGTTGAGCGGCGGCCGTTGCGGCCGCCAGTTGCTGCGGCGTCCAGATTTCCGCTTGCATGGCTTGTGGTTCGCTGCTTTTCCAGTTGATGTTGAAGATCAGGAACAGCAGCAAGATCAGGTGCATGGCGATCGTGTAGATCAGCGCTTTGCGTTCCTGTGCCTTTTCTTCGGTCTCGCGATCAAGCACCTGCGCGCCATCGCCGGCAAAGCGATGAGATTGCCAGAACTGCTTCAGACGCGACAAAAATTCGGACAACGTCGACTCCGATTATTTGCCAGTGGGGGCAACTAAGAGGCCGACACGTTTGATCTGTGCCCGCTGCAATTGATCCATTACCTGCAGCACAGCTTCATAAGGCACGTTCTTGGCGCCGGCGATGAGGACCGGTGTGTCGGGGTTGCCCTTTTGCATGGTGAGTAGCTGATCGGTCAACTGGTTCAATGTGATCGATTGCTCTTTGCCATTGCTGCCGCGATCCACAATCGCCAGACTGCGATCTTCACGCACGCTGACCTCAATCGGGGCGGCGGGCGGTGTGGCTGCCGTACCGACGGTGGGTAGGTCAATGTTGCCGGTCGGCATCATCGGTGCGGTGACCATGAAGATCACCAGCAGCACGAGCATGACGTCGATGTAGGGGACGACGTTGATTTCATTTTTGAGTTTGCGACGGTTACGCATTGCGCAGTACCCTTACTTCATCTGACGCTGGAGGATGTTTGAGAACTCTTCCATAAAGGATTCGAAGCGTGACGCCAGACGGTCGATGTCGTACGAGAAACGGTTGTAAGCGACGACGGCCGGAATGGCGGCGAACAGGCCGATTGCGGTGGCGACCAGCGCTTCGGCGATGCCGGGGGCGACGGATGACAGCGTGGCCTGACCGACATTGGCCAGACCGCGGAAGGCGTGCATGATGCCCCAGACAGTGCCGAACAGACCGACGTAGGGTGATACCGAGCCGGTGGACGCGAGGAAGGCCAGATGCGATTCGATGCGGTCGAGTTCACGCTGATAGGTGGCGCGCATGGCGCGACGCGAACCATCCAGAATGTCTTTGGGTTCAAGGAGATGTTGGTCGCGCAGTTTGTTGAACTCGCGTAAACCCGATTCGAAAATCCGCTCGAGGGCGCCGGCGTGGTGCCGATCATTAAGCGCCGCCTGGTAGAGATCGTTCAAACTGCTGCCGGACCAGAAAGACTGTTCGAACTGACCGGATTTTCGCTTCTCGGCACGGATCGTCATCCACTTGAGGAATATGTAGTACCACGACATAAAGGAAACGATGAGCAGCAGGAGCATGATGCCCTGAACGACGGGCCCGGCGTTAAGCACCAGGCTGAGGATGGACATGTCTTGAGTGGGGTTCATGATGCGTCGGTGGGTTGTAGTTGGCTGTGAAGCCAGTCAGGGATTGAAACGGGCCGAAGAGATTTCAGGTTGACACAGGCCAGCTTAACGCTGCCAGTGACGAGGGCGTCTCGGGTGCCATCGTGATTGAGACGATCCACCCATTGCTCAAATTGCATCTGGGCGCGACCAAGGTGCGTGAGGCGTAGGCCGACTTCAAGCGCGTCGTCCAGGCGTGCCGGGCGTTTGTAATCGACAGCGACTGATTTTACGACGAAGGCGATGTCATGGGTGGCCAGCAGATCGATTTGTTCGTGACCCAGCGAGCGCAGCCACTCAGTACGGCAGCGTTCGAAAAAGCGCAGATAGTTGGCGTAATAAACCACGCCACCAGCGTCGGTGTCTTCGTAGTAGATGCGGGTCGGGTGATGAAAAACAGTCATACCTAGGTTTGCTGAGGGTCACTGTGCCACAGCGGCAGATGCTCGTCAGTTTCCGGCGTCGGCAGGCCGAGGTGCAGATAGACGCGGCTGGTGGCGATGCGGCCACGCGGCGTACGTTGCAGGTAGCCTTGCTGGATCAGGAAAGGTTCAAGCACGTCTTCAATCGTGTCACGTGCCTCACCAATGGCGGCGGCAAGGTTGTCCACGCCGACCGGGCCACCGCTGAACTTTTCGATGACAGCGAGTAACAGTTTGCGATCCATGAGATCCAGGCCGACCGTATCGACATCAAGCATGGCCAGAGCGGCGTCGGCGATGCGCGCATCAATCCCGCCCGTGTGATCTGCCGCACGAATCTCGGCGTAGTCGCGTACCCGGCGCAGCAGGCGGTTGGCGATGCGTGGCGTGCCGCGTGAGCGGCGGGCGACTTCCAGCGCGCCGTCTTCGGCCAGTGTCATATCGAGCAGTCGTGCCGAGCGCAGGACGATCTGTTGCAGGTCTTCCGGCGCGTAAAACTCCAAGCGTGACACGATCCCGAACCGGTCGCGTAATGGGTTGGTCAGCATGCCTGCACGCGTTGTGGCGCCGACCAGCGTGAACGGCGGCAGATCCAGCTTCACCGAGCGGGCGGCCGGGCCTTCACCGATCATGATGTCGATTTGGTAGTCTTCCAGTGCCGGGTAGAGAATTTCTTCGACCACGGGTGATAGACGATGAATTTCGTCGATGAACAGCACATCGTGCGGTTCGAGATTGGTCAGCAATGCCGCCAGGTCACCCGGGCGCTCCAGTACCGGGCCACTGGTCTGGCGTAGGTTGACGCCGAGCTCATGCGCAATGATGTGGGCGAGGGTGGTTTTCCCCAGTCCCGGTGGTCCGAACAGCAGTACATGATCCAGCGCGTCGCCGCGTTTTCTGGCGGCTTCGATAAACAAGCCCAATTGATCGCGCACTTTGTGTTGACCGGTATAGTCCGCCAGACGCTTTGGGCGTAGCGCACGCTCCAAGGCCTCCTCCTGGCGCGATGCGCTGGAGGCGGTGATCAGGCGTTCAGCGCCGGGGGAGAAATCCTCGGTCTCGATCACAGCCGCTCCGAGTGGGTCAGTGTGTTGCGGTGGTTCAGCCACTGGTTGGTAATGGCGACGGCCAGCGCGAGCAGGGTTGGACCGATGAAGATGCCGACGAAGCCAAAGGCCAGAATGCCGCCGAAGGTGCCCAGGGCGATGAGCAGAAAGGGCAAGCTGGCGGTATGCGCGATGAGGATCGGACGTACCACGTTATCGACACTGCTGATGCCGAAGGCGCCCCAGCACACCATGAAGATGGCCCAGCCCATCAGCCCTTGTTCGTACAGCCAGTAGGCGGCGCCGAGCCAGATCAGTACCGGGCCGGCCGGCAGCATGGAGGTCATGAATGTGGCGGCGGCCAGCAGACCGGCGTTTGGCACGCTGGCGATCTTGAAACCAATGTAGGCCACCAGGCTCTGGGCGGCAGCAGTGCCGAGAATGCCGACCATGACGCCGATGATGGTGTTGCCGGCGACATCCACCATGTGCG
Organism: Fluviibacter sp.; assembly: GCA_048859965.1. GTDB lineage: Bacteria > Pseudomonadota > Gammaproteobacteria > Burkholderiales > Rhodocyclaceae > Fluviibacter. Next base: position 32,202 of record JBLIZO010000089.1, on the reverse strand, counting down.
TCCCGAGGTCACCGCTGATACGACGCGCCGCATTACGCAGCCAGAGCGCCCATTGCTCGCCGTCGCGGTAGGCGAAAAAGGCGATAAAGATCGCCAGCAGTACCTGCAGAATGCCGTGCGTGATCACGGCGGTAATGCTGGTGATAACACGGCGGGCAGGTTCGTATACGCGCTGCAGTATTTCGGTCGCGGCACTGCTGTCGTTGATCAGGTGCATCCAGTAATCCTGAATGTGTTCGCCGATGAATGGCATGGCGATAAGCCAGTCAGGTAGCGACGGGACGCCGCTATCGAATTTCTGGCGCGCACCCTCGAACAGGATCGCCGTGACTTTGGCGACCTGCCCCCCCAGAAAAAACAGGGGGATCAGGACGCCGATCGTGAGCAGCAACGTCATCAGGCTCGTCGCCAGCATTTTGCGGTGGCCGAGCTTCCGGATCAGCCATTGATAGGGTTTCCAGGTTGCCACCACGATAATGATCGCCGTGAGCAATGGTGAGAGGAACGGCAGCAATACCCAGACCACGCCGATGATGAGCAGCGCAATAATGGTGGTGCGGGCGAGCTGTAATCCGGAGGCTGGTTGCATCGCGGGTTCCTTGGGTGAATCCTTATTTGAGACCGGATAACTGTTTCAGGGCGAGGCGGATGGCCTCCGTGGTGCTGACGCCAGTGGGTAGCGCCTTGACGGACGATTGCGCCTCTCGGGCATTGTAGCCGAGTGCGATGAGTGCATCGATCGTATCCTGCAAGGGGTCTGACGTGAGTGGGGTGCCGGACTGCGTCGCAGCCGCAGTGGCGGTGACGGTATCCAGTTTGCCTTTGAGTTCGAGCAACAGACGCTCGGCGGTTTTTTTACCGATGCCAGGAATGCGGGTGAAGCAGGCGACATCCTGCCGGGCGATGGCTGCGGCGAGTTCGTCGACATTCAGGCCGGAGAGGACGGCCAACGCCATGCGCGCGCCAACGCCGGAAATCTTGATGAGTTGGCGGAAGGCGGAGCGCTCAGTCTCGGTGAGAAAGCCGTAGAGAAAGTGGCCATCCTCGCGCACGGCCATGTGAATGTGCAGTGTGACGGGAGCGTCCAACGCGGGCAGTTCGCAAAAGGTAGTCATCGAGACATCGACTTCGTAGCCGATGCCATTGACGTCGACCAGAATCGACGGTGGCTGTTTGGCCAGCAGCCGGCCGTGCAAGCGACCGATCATGCGGCACTCTTTCGGGTGGTGCTGCGTAAGTCGGCGCCTGTTTCGCTATCAGCCAGCGCCAGCAGCCGGCCGCCACGTTGACGACGTCCTGGCGCCGCTAACCGGCCCATGCCCTGCGTGGCATGGGCGTGGCAGATAGCGCAGGCCAGGGCGTCGGCGGCATCGTTGCCCGGTTCGCCGGGTAGGGCGAGCAGGCGCATCACCATGTGGGCAACCTGTTGCTTGGCGGCTTTTCCATGGCCGACGACGGATTGCTTGACCTGCAGCGCGGTGTATTCGCTGACAGGCAATCCCTTGTTGACCAGTGCAGTGATGGCTGCGCCACGGGCCTGGCCGAGCAGCAGCGTGGATTGCGGATTCACGTTTGAGAAAACCTGCTCTACGGCGGCGACATCAGGCTGGTAGGTGTCGATGATTTCACTGACCCCGGCAAAGAGCGTGTGCAACCGTTCGGGCAGTTGGTGGTCGCCGTTGGACTTGATGCAACCGCTGGCGACATAGCGGAGTTTCTGCCCCTGCACATCAATAACGCCGAAACCGGTCATGCGCAGGCCGGGGTCGATCCCCAGCACGCGGGTAACACTGATCGGATGTGAGACCGGGGGCGTGATCGTCAAGAGAGTCAGGCCTCGTCGAAAACAGCGCTGGTGTAGACCGCCTGCACGTCATCCAGCGCTTCGATGGCGTCAATGAGCTTTTGCATCTTCTGGGCGTCGTCGCCGGTCAGTTCGGTTTCGTTGAGCGGGCGCATGGTGACTTCGGCCATTTCCGGCGTGAAGCCGGCAGCGGCCAGTGCGTCCTGTACCGCGCCAAAATCGTTGGGGGCGCACAGAACTTCCAGTGCGCCATCTTCATGCGTCTGCACATCGTCGGCACCCGCTTCAATTGCGGTATCCATCAGTTTGGTTTCATCGGTGCCTGGCGCGAACAGGAATTGGCCACAGTGCTGGAATTGAAAGGCCACGCAACCATCCGTACCCAAGTTGCCGCCGTGCTTTGAGAAGGCATGGCGCACATCGGCCACAGTGCGGGTTTTGTTGTCAGTCAGACAATCGACCATGACGGCAGCGCCGCCGATGCCGTAGCCCTCATAACGCAGTTCGACGTAATCGACACCTTCTAACTCGCCGGTGCCCTTTTTGACAGCGCGGTCGATATTGTCGGCTGGCATGTTCACGGCCTTGGCGCGATCAATGGCCATGCGCAGGCGCGGGTTAAAGTTGATGTCGCCGCCGCCCATCTTGGCGGCTACGGTGATTTCCTTGGCCAGACGCGAGAAGACGCGTCCGCGCTTTTCATCCTGACGACCTTTACGGTGCTGGATATTGGCCCATTTACTATGTCCTGCCATGCTGACGTTCCTGATTTCGGTGAATGCATTGGTCGATTTGCGGGTTTTTCCGAAATCGGCCGAAAATAGGGCAGCGCCCGCTACGGGGCGGGCGCTTTTGTACTGCGTTGAATTATACGGCTTTTAACGAACTCTTTGCCGTTTTCAAGCCTCAGGCCGGCGCCAGGTGGGTGCGCAGCGACTTCAGCGCCTTGGCTTCGATCTGGCGGACGCGTTCGGCGGAAACGCCGTATTCATCGGCCAACTCCTGCAAGGTTGCACCGCCGTCGTCGGCGAGCCAGCGCGCCTGGACGATGTGGCGGCTGCGATCGTCCAGTTTGCTCAGCGCCTGTTGCAGGCCATCGCTATGCAGGTGGTCGCGAGCACGGTCTTCCAGCACGGCAGTTGGCTCCATGGAGTCATCAGCCAGATAATCGATCGGCGCAAAGCTATCTTCGTCCGATACGTCCGGCCCCGGATCCAGTGCGATATCGCGACCGGTCAGGCGCATGTCCATTTCGCGGACATCAGCCTCCGATACATTAAGCTGGCTTGCAATGGCTTGAGTCGTGGCCTGATCCAGATGGCTGGCATTGCCCTTCATGCTGCGCAGATTGAAGAACAGTTTGCGCTGCGCCTTCGTGGTCGCCACTTTGACGAGACGCCAGTTTTTCAGGATGTATTCGTGGATTTCAGCCTTGATCCAGTGCATGGCGAAGGACACCAGGCGAACGCCGCGCTCCGGGTCGAAGCGTTTCACGGCCTTCATCAGGCCGATATTGCCTTCCTGGATCAGGTCGGCGTGTGGCAGCCCGTAGCCCAGGTATTGGCGCGCGGTAGAGACGACCAAGCGCAGGTGAGACAAAATCAGTTGGCGTGCGGCGTCCAAGTCGTCCTGGTCGCGTAGGCGGCGTGCAAGAGACTGCTCTTCCTGTTCAGTGAGCATGGGGTATTGCTGAACGGCACGGATGTAACCGTCCAGATTGCCGATGGGCGATGGCATCGCCGTCAGGGCGTTTGTTTTCGGGTTGGCAATAGTCATTGCGGTGCTTGTCATGGATTTCCTCTCGTTATTATCGTTGTTTTGGCACTCAAAGCAATAGAGTGCTAAAACGGCGAAAAGTTCCCGGAAATCCGAAATATTTTCAGGAGCGGGGGGCGGAATATCTTAAGGCACCACGATCAGGAAACCGTAGGTCAGGAACAGCACCAGCAATACGGTCCCCTGCATCAGATTAGTTCGTTTGGTCGCCAGGGCGATATTGGCGACCCACAAGGTGGACATCAGCATGATCATTTCCCGGGGCGCCAGCCCCAGGTCGATGGTGTGTCCGAGTATGCTGACGATAATCAGAATTGCCGGCACGCTCAGCGAAAGCGTTGCCAGGCCACTGCCCAGGGCGATATTGATGGCGCGCTGGATGCGGTTTCGGTAGGCCGCGTTGATCGAAGCGATGCACTCCGGCGCCAGAACCAGCATGGCAACGATGAGGCCGCCCAATTGGTCGGGGAGTTGCCGTTCTTCCAGCAAGTCATCGACAACAATCGCCATTTCTTCGGCCAACAGTACGACCAGCACCAGACTGGCCAGTAGCCAGGCCAGGTGCCGTAGCCGCAGGTAAGGCGGCGGTTGCTGACCATGGGGAATGGTCGGTTCCAGCTTGGCGTCAAAGGTCAGTGGTTCGGGCGCTGACTGATCCTGGAAAAATTTGCGGTGGCGGCGTGTCTGGATAAACAGGAAGATGCCGTACAGCAACAGTGCGATGACGGCGACGAAGAGCTCCTGGGCAATCTCCAGCGTCGGGCCGATCGTCGAGTCGGTAAAATTGGGGAGTACCAGGACCAGAATGGCCAACGGTACGATCAATCCCAGGTAAGTCAGCGCCCCCTCGGTATTGACGGTCTGCTGGCGATGAACAAAGGCACCGATGAACATGGCGATGCCCAGCATGAAACCCACCGTAATCATGACCGTGGCGGCGATGGTGTCACGCACGAATGTCGGGTTGTTGCTGGCATGCGTCAGCACCGTGATCATGATGGCGACCTCGATAATCGTGGCCGATAGTGTCAGAATCAGCGTGCCGTAGGGCTCGCCCAGCAATTCGGCCAGTTCGTCGGCGTGATAGGTGACCCGGAAGACGCAGGCCAGAGTGACGGCGAACAGCCCCAGAGCGACCAGGCCGGTACGCGGGATATCCTGAAGCGGTATCGGCAGATTCAGAATACCGATGATGGTGGTCAATCCCAGCAGGAAGGGCCACTCCTTGCGCAACATGGTCAGCATGGTTTATTGCCCCAGCAACGCCTCGGCAAAGGCACGGGCCGTGAAGGGCTGCAGGTCTTCGACCTGTTCGCCGACCCCGACGTAACGCACGGGCTTCGGGCACTGGCAGGCAATGGCCGCCAGGACACCACCCTTGGCGGAGCCGTCCAGCTTGGTGATCACCAGGCCGCTGACACCGATGGCCTTGTCGAATGCCTTGACTTGAGCAATGGCGTTCTGACCAATCGTGCCGTCGAGTACCAGCAGCACTTCATGCGGTGCCGAGGCTTCGGCTTTGGTAATGACGCGGCGTATTTTGGCGATTTCGTCCATCAGGTGCATCTGGGTTGGGAGGCGTCCAGCAGTATCGGCCAGCACGACATGGATGCCGCGGGCGCGGGCCGCCTGCACGGCATCGAAAATCACGGCCGAAGGGTCGCCGCCTTCCTGAGAGATGACGGTCACGTTGTTGCGTTGGCCCCAGGCTTGTAGTTGTTCACGCGCCGCCGCACGGAATGTGTCGCCGGCGGCCAGCAGCACCGAGTTGCCGGCCGCTTGGAAGTGATGCGCAAGCTTGCCCAGCGTAGTCGTTTTGCCGGCGCCGTTGATGCCGGCAACCATGATGACAAAGGGGCTGCCGGGTGGCGGCGTGATCTGTAATGGCGCCTCCAGTGGCTGAAGTAGCGCGGTCAGACTGTCGATGAGGGCTGCCTGGATGGCTTCGGGCGTTTGCAGATTATCCCGGCGCGCTTTCTGTCGCAGTTCTTCGAGCAGCCTGATTGTGGCTTCGACACCGACATCGGCCGAAAGCAGCAGGGCTTCGAGCTCCTCAAGGAGCTCATCATCCACTTTGCCGCGTGAAAACAGGCTGCGCACCGAGCCGCCGATCTGCTGGCGGGTTTTGGTGAGCCCGGCGAAGAGGCGTTCGCGCCAGGAGCGGCGGGGCGATGATGTGTCTGCGTTGGCGTCAGTCATGATGCACGGGTATCCTTAACAATCTCCTGATTCTAGCCCAGAGCCATGACAACCATGTCACTTCGATTGATACGAATTTTTTTGCTGGCGTCCTCATTGAGCGCTGCCTCGCTCGTCGCCGGGGCCGCCGGTGGTGCCAATGGGAACACATTTGAGACCCGCCTGGATAACGGCATGCGGGTCGTCGTTCGCGAAGACCATCGTGCGCCGACCGCCGTGCAGATGGTCTGGTACCGAGTCGGCAGCATCGACGAACATGATGGCGTCACCGGTGTGGCGCATGTGACCGAGCATATGATGTTCAAGGGCACGCCAAGCGTCGGGCCAGGTGAATTCAACCGCCGTGTTGCGGCGGTTGGCGGGCGCGACAATGCGTTTACCAGCACCGATTACACGGCCTATTTTCAGCAGGTGCCGGCTGGCCAGCTTAAAACCGTGATGGCGTTGGAAGCAGATCGTATGCGTCATCTGACGCTGGATCCCGCCGGTTACGACAAGGAAATCCAGGTCATCATGGAAGAGCGCCGGATGCGCACCGATGATCAGTCCTCCGCGCGCGTGCATGAGGCCATGAACGCCGTAGCCTGGCAGGCACACCCCTATCGGCGGCCGGTGATCGGCTGGATGAGCGATCTGGAGCAGATGAAGGTGGGTGATGTGCGCGACTGGTATCGCCGCTGGTATGTACCGAACAATGCAACGCTGGTCGTGGTGGGGGATGTCAATCACGCCGAGGTTTTTGCGTGGGCACGCGACACTTATGGCCGTATCCCGTCGCGGAAGATGGTTGAGCGAAAGCAGTACGAGGAACCGGTCCAGGCCGGTTTGCGTCAGTTGGAGGTCAAGGCACCGGCGGATCTGCCGTTGCTGGTGATGGGTTGGAAAGCGCCCCGTCTGGCCGATCCTCAGCAGGATATCGACCCGTACGCGCTGGAAATGCTGGCACAGATTCTGGATGGCCATGAAGCTGCCCGTCTGCCGACAGCGCTGGTGCGCGAGCAGCAAATTGCGGTTTCGGTCGATGCCAGTTATGACGCCATGAACCGTGGGCCCGGTATGTTCATCCTGCAGGCATCGCCACGGCCGGGGCATACCGTGGCAGAGCTGGAGCAGGCGATTCGCCGTGCCTTGGCAGTGGTGGCCAGGGAAGGTGTGACCGAGTCAGAACTGACGCGGGCGCGCAGTCAGTTGCGGGCTGCCGAGGTCTATAAAAAGGATTCCGTCATGGGCCAGGCCATGGAGATCGGTATGCTGGAAACATTAGGCTATGGCTGGCGGACAAGCGATCTGATGCTCGATAAGCTGAATGCTGTGACGGCAGCCGATGTGCAGCGGGTCGCACAAACCTATTTCACCGACGAGCAGTTGACGATCGCGCGTCTGACGCCACAACCACTCGATGAGGCGGCGCAGCGAGAGCGTGCCAAACGTGCTCAGGCCGTACAAGCCCAGGGTCGCCACTGAGCACATGAGGATGATGATGAACAAGCAATTCAAGCAATGGATCGCGGCGCTTGTCGTGTTGGCGGCCGGTTGGTGTGACGTGGTGAGCGCAGCGCCTGTACAGTCGTGGGTGACCCCACAGGGCGCTCGGGTCTATTTCATCGAGACGCACGCCTTGCCGATCATTGACGTGCAGGTACTGTTTCTGGCGGGCTCGGCATTTGATCCGGCCGATAAACCCGGGCTGGCCTCGTTGACCGCCAGCCTGATGGATCAGGGAGCGGGCGCGCGCAACGAACAGCAGGTGGCGGAAACACTGGCGGACATCGGCGCCACGCTGTCGGTTGGCGCCGGGCTCGACAGCGCTACGCTGTCATTGCGCACCTTGTCGGATCCGGATCGCCGTCAGGTAGCTTTCGGTTTGATGAGCGATGTGATGGGGCAACCGCAGTTTGATCGCATGATCTTCAAGCGCGATCAGGCGCGTGCCGTCGCTGCGCTCAAGGAGGCGCTGACCAAGCCGCAGGTGCTGGCGCAGCGCGCCTACATGTCGGCAATCTACCCGGCGCATCCGTACGGCCGCCTGGCAACACCCGCTTCGGTCGAAGGATTGACGCATGGTGATGTGACGACGTTCTGGCGTCGCCACTTCACGCCCGGGCGGGCGAGTGTGGCGATTGTCGGTGACCTGACGCGCCCCGAGGCCGAAACGTTGGCGGGCCAGTTGCTGTCAGGTCTGCCGACGGACCAGGCCGATGTTCCGCGACAGTTGCCCGCGCCTGCCGTTACACAAGCACGGGTTGTCCGTGTCGAGCATCCGGCCTCGCAGTCGCATCTGCTGGTTGGTATGCCGAGTGTGTCACGTGATGACCCCGAGCAGATTGCGTTACAAGTGGGTAACTACACGCTGGGTGGCGGCGGTTTTGTATCGCTGTTGACCAAAGCCGTGCGCGAAGACCGGGGTTATGCCTACAGTGTTTACAGCTACTTCCAGCCGCAGTTGGTGCAAGGCCCGTTTACCATCGGTCTGGAAACCAGGCGCAATCAGGCCGACGATGCACTCAAGGTGGTGAATCAGGTGGTGGGTGATTTTCGCGCGCAGGGCCCGACGGCGGCGCAGTTGAAGGCGGCACAAGACAATATCGCCGGTGGCTTCGCGCTGCGCATTGATTCAAACAGCAAGCTCGCAGCGAATCTGGGCGTCATGGTCTTTTACGGGTTGCCCACCGATTGGTTGGTGCAGTATCCCGCCCGTGTGCGTGCATTGACGCCGGAAAAGGTGCGCGAGGCGTTCCGTAGCCATGTGTCGCCAGAGCACCTGGTGACCGTACGCGTCGCTACGGACTAAGCCGCATGGGCCGCTCGGTTCAACGGGCTGCGGGTGTACGCCCGAGCCAGGTGCGCGTTATCGGTGGCCGGCATCGTGGCCGCAAGCTGCCGGTAGCGGATGCGCCGGGGTTACGGCCGACACCGGACCGCGTGCGTGAAACGCTATTCAACTGGCTGGGACAAAATCTGGCAGGTTGGCATTGCCTGGACCTGTTTGCCGGGTCGGGTGCACTCGGTTTTGAAGCCGTTTCCCGGGGGGCTGCCTCGGTGACGCTGGTGGAGCAGGCGCCGCGTGTGGCGAAAAGCCTGCAGGCCGCCGCAACATTGCTCAATGAACCCGGTGTGCAAGTAGTCTGTGCCGATGCCTTGGCCTATCTGGCACGCCCTGCGGCTGAACCCCTGGATCTGGTGTTTCTTGACCCGCCCTATGGACAGGGGTGGCTGGATCGGATCATCATGCCGTTGTTGCCGCATCTGGCCGATGGCGCCCGGCTCTACATGGAGTCCGAACAGCCGCTGCCGGCGCAGCCCGCGCCGGGTCTTTCCTGTATCAAACAGGGCAAGGCCGGGCAAGTGCATTATCATCTGTACGCGTATGCGTTACCGACCGGATCTGCCTGATATGCTGAAACGTGAAATCGCTATTTACCCCGGCACCTTTGACCCACTGACCTGCGGCCATGAAGATTTGGTGCGTCGCGCGGCCGGTTTGTTCGACGAAGTCGTGCTGGCCATTGCCGAAAGCCGTGCCAAGTCCCCCGTCTTTACGCTGCAGGATCGCGTGGATATGGCCAAGACCGTGCTGGCGCCGTTCAAAAATGTGCGTGTTGTCGGCTTTGACGGGCTGCTCATGGATTTCGTGCATGCGCAGAAGGCCAAGGTGCTGATCCGTGGTCTGCGCGCGGTATCTGACTTTGAATACGAGTTCCAGATGGCCGGCATGAATCGCCGCCTATACCCGGAAGTGGAAACGGTCTTTCTCACGCCCGGTGAGCGTCATATGTTTGTTTCGGCCACCATGGTGCGTGAGATCGCCCGTCTGGGCGGCGACGTCAGTTCTTTTGTGTCACCGCATATCAACCAATGCTTCATTGCGCGCGGCTGGGGAAAATCAGCCGATTGAGCGCGCGGGCTGGCGGAAAAAGCCCCGATCGGCGAGAATCACATTTTTACTGAAACGTTGTCCAGGAGCCTGCCATGTCGCTCATGATTACCGATGAGTGCATCAACTGTGATGTCTGCGAACCCGAGTGCCCGAACGAGGCCATTTCGCAGGGTCCGGAAATTTACGAAATCGACCCGAACAAGTGCACCGAGTGCGTGGGTCACTACGATGAACCGCAGTGCCAACAGGTTTGCCCTGTCGACTGTATTCCGAAGGATCCGGCGCACGTCGAGAACCAGGAGCAGCTGTGGGCCAAGTACGAGAAATTAACTGGTAAGTGATTAGGGCGGGCTCATTGATCCACCTGCCTCGTTCAGGTGCCGCTTCGTTTTCACTCGCGCCAATTCACTCCGCAAGCGCATCGGTGAGCCTGCACGACCGCAGGCGCTTCATTGTGGTGTTCGGTGTGCGTGAGCAGCGAATTGGCGCGTAGCGGCACCTGAGCTGCGAGTCCATGCCGGACATCACAGCGCGAACATCGTTTATTTCTGGCAATTGGGGCAGTAAAACGTCGAGCGCCCTGCCTGCCGGATCTTACGGATCGGTTTGCCGCAGCTGACGCAGGGCTCGCTCTCGCGCTCATACACGGCGCATTGCAGTTGAAAGCAACCTGCACCGCCGTCCGAATGCACATAATCTCGCACGCTGGAGCCGCCAGCGGCGACGGCTGCCGACAGTGTTTGCTTTACCGCATCGGCCAAGCGATCACAGCGTGCCGCGCTGATTTTCTGCGCCGAGCGCAGCGGTGAGATGCCCGACAAAAACAGACTCTCGGCGGCATAGATGTTGCCGATGCCGACCACCATATGGCTGTCCATGAGTACGGGCTTGATCGGCCCCGAGCGTTTGCGAAGACGGTCGTGCAGCCATTCCCCGTCAAAGCTTTCTTCCAGCGGCTCCACGCCGAGTACGGCGATGAGCGGATGTTCCTCAATGGGGCGGGCAGGGTCATGCCAGAGGAGTGCGCCAAAACGTCGTGGGTCACGCAAACGCAGCACCTTGTCATCGAATTCGATGTCCACATGGTCGTGCGGCTGTGGCGGGGTGCCGATCGGCACAATGCGCAGGCTGCCGGACATACCCAGATGCAGAATGAGCGTAGCGGTTTGGTCTTCGGGCAGGCGGTCAATGTCAAAGAGCAGGTATTTGGCACGGCGGCGGATACCGGCCAACCGTCCACCCGTGAGCCGTTTGGCCAGCTGGGTGGGAAGCGGATAACGCAGCTTGGGCGTTCGGGTCGTCGCGCCCGTGATCGTTCGCCCAGCCAGTTCTGGCAGCAGCCCTAAACGGCTGACTTCAACTTCGGGGAGTTCAGGCATCGGTCGGGTTCCTGAGGCAGTGTAGCGGCGTAATTGGTCAAGACGGGATAAGATAGCGCCACCATGCCGTTCCTGCAAAACCTATTTTCATCTTTTAAGCGTGTCGTCAGTGTGCGCCGTTGCTTTGGCGGCGCGTTGACTGCGCTGCTTCTGGCGGCGCCCGGTGCTCACGCCGAGTCGGCACCGCCTGTCGCATCAACCGATACGCCACCGCAGGTGGTGTTCGAGGTCATTCTTGGCGAGATCGCGCTCAAGCGCGACAAACCCCAGGTGGCGCTGGCTGCTTATGCGGATCTGGCGCTGAAATACAACGATCCTGATATTTTCAAACGCACGCTAGAGCTTGCAGCGATCAATCGTCGGCCAGAGCTCATGCTCGAGACAGCGCGCTTGTGGGCTGAACGCGAGCCGGAATCTGCCGATGCGCTCAGCGCTTTGTCGGGTATGCAAATCCTGGCGGGCCAATATGCGGCGGCGGCGCCAGTTCTGACCCGTTATCTGGCGTTGCTGCCGCCGGATCAGCGTAGCAAGGCCTTTCTGCAATTGCCCCAACGCTTTCCGCCACAGGCCGACCCGAAGCTGGCGCAAGCGCTGGTGGATAGTGTGACGGCGCCTTATCTGTCGCTCTCATCGGCCCAACTGGCGCGGGCGCAGATGGCGCTGCGTGCCGGCGATGCGACAGGGGCGCTGGCGGCGGTTCGTAACGTACGCCGGGCCGAGCCCGATTCAGAGTCGGCGGCGTTGTTGGAAGCTCAGATTCTTTCTGGACAGTCGCCGGAGGCTGTGCTGACGATCTTTGCCGAGTTCCTCGCCGGCCATCCGAATGCCGCCACGATTCGTGCGCTTTATGCACAGCAACTGTTGAGCATGGGACGCTTGTCCGAAGCGCGTGCGCAAGTGGTGCAACTGCTCGCCATGACCACGGTTGCGCCTGAGCCGCTATTTGCTGCGGCAGCGGTGGCGGTGCAAGCCCAGGCGCCGGATCTTGCCGTTCAGGCACTCAATCGGTTGCTGGCGGTTGAGAGTATCGATACGGCGCTGATTCAGTACAACCTGGGCTTGGCTTATGAAGCGCAGGCGGACCTCGATCGTACCCGGCCTGGTGAAGGGTCGGCCGCTACTGTAGCGGAAGCCGAGGCGATTATGCACTACCAGCAGGTTGCTCGAGGTGATTACTTGGTGCCGTCGCGGCTGCGTGCCGCCAGCCTGATGGCGCGCCGAGGTAATTTGGATGGTGCGCGGACGCTGTTGCAGAGCACGTCGGTCACCGATGCCTCGGCACGTACCGAACTGCGGATCGGCGAGGCTACCCTGCTGAGTGAGCACGGTGACAAAAAAGCGGCGTTGCAGTTGTTGGAACGTGCGGTCAGTAAAGACCCGAAAAACGTCACTTTGCGCTATGAACTCGGCATGATGGCCGAGCGTCTCGGGCGAATGGATCTCTTTGAGCGCAGCATGCGTACCGTGATCCAGCAGGATCCCAAGTACGCCCAAGCCTATAACGCACTCGGTTTTACGTTCGTTGATCGCAACGAACGTCTCAAAGAGGCGCGCGCCTTGATCGAGAAAGCGTTGGCGTTGGCGCCCAACGATCCTTTTATCCTCGACAGCATGGGGTGGCTGGCCTATCGGGAGAAGCAGTTTGATACGGCGTTGGATTATCTGAATCGTGCGGCCGCCTTGCGTGCCGATCCGGAAATCGTGGCGCACCAGGTGGCGGTGTTGCATGCGATGGGGCGGCATGGCGACGCCAGGGCCGTTTGGCAGGCCGGCGTCCAGCGCTTTCCCGATAACGCGGTGCTCAAAGCATTGGGTAACACGATGAAACCCGCGGGTGTGACGCCGGGTCACCAGGATCTCTGATCATGTTTAAACGACTGTTGGCGTTGTTTGCCGCCGGGTTTGTTGTGGCTTGCGCGCATGTGCCTGGGCCGGACGCTGTTGGTCAGGATGGCGCAGCGACCTGGCAGGTGGCCGGGCGTTTTGCTGCCGGACAGATGCCGCTCGACGGCGGTGTTGAAAGCGAACCCGTGGCGGGGCGCTTCGCCTGGCAGCACTCGGCTGCCCAGGACGTGCTCTGGCTTATTGGGCCGCTGGGCAATACCCTGGCAAAAGTTGAAATCACCCCTGTAGGTGTGCGCTGGCAAGATGCGACCGGCAAGCGTGGCGAAGCAACGAATCTGGGCGCCCTCGGCGCGTCTCTGGCCGGCATCGCGTTACCCGACGTGCCAGCAGACCGTTGGCTGCATGCCCAATGGCCAAACCAGGACATCAACGGACGTGACACATCGGCGCGCGTATTGGGGGCGTCGGCTCACGGCTGGAAATTTACGTACCGCTATGGGGCACCGGCGCCAGAAGGCTGGCCGCTGGCCGTTGAAATGGCCGGACCGGGTGGCCTGTGGATGCGGCTGGCGCTGACGGAATGGAACGGGATCAGCGATCCCGCAGATCAACCCGCGCCCTGAGCGGTCGTATGGTCATGAGCTTCAAGCGTGCCGCGGTCTTGCCGGACCCGCAGTTGGCCATGCGATGGAACTGGTCGTCGATCTATCCGGCACCGGCCAAACTGAATCTTTTTCTGCATGTGACCGGTCGACGCCCGGATGGCTATCACACTCTGCAGACCCTGTTCCGCTTTGTCGGTCTGCATGACCTGCTCCGTTTCGTGCCGCGTAGCGATGGCCGGGTCGTGTTGGCCAATCCGATCCCCGGTGTGCCGCCGGAAACCGATCTGACGGTGCGCGCCGCCGAAGCGTTGCGCCGCGCGGCGGGTGTGCGCGATGGTGTGACGATTCATCTCGAGAAATATCTGCCCATGGGGGGCGGCCTGGGGGGCGGCAGCTCGGATGCGGCCACCGTGCTGCTGGCGCTCAATAGCCTGTGGCGACTGGGCGGCAGCCATCAGGAACTATTGTCTCTCGCTTTGCCGCTGGGGGCAGACGTGCCGGTTTTTGTCTATGGACAGAGCGCTTTTGCCGAAGGCGTTGGCGAGGCGTTGTCCCCGGTTGCTTTGCCAGCGGCCTGGTATCTGATTATTCATCCAGGGGTTTCGGTGCCGACGTCCGGCATTTTTACATCGCCGGATCTGCGGCGGGACGCGCCAGCTATGGCGCCCACGGCTTGGCCGTCTGCGCTGGACCAGGGGGTGGGCGTCAATGATCTGGAAGCCGTCGCTGTGGCACTGTACCCCGAAGTCGGTCGGGCGCTGGCCTGGCTGGGGGCACAGCCGGAGGCTGCTGGTCGGGTACGCATGACGGGGTCGGGCGCCTGCGTTTTTGCGGTCTTTGATGACAAAGCCAACGCGCAGGCCGTCATGACGCGGGTGCCGTTGGCATGGGCGGCCTGGGTTGCACCGGGTCTGGATCGGCATCCGCTGGAGGAACTGGTGCCTGCCTGACGCCGTTAGGGATGGCGCTGGGCGAGAAGCTGCTGGGGGATGTGCAAAAGCAAAATATTGGGTATAATTCCGGCCTCACCGCTGCAAGGTTGCCTTGGGGGGTGCGTGTTGGGGAGTCGCCAAGCTGGTTAAGGCACCGGATTTTGATTCCGGCATGCGAAGGTTCGAATCCTTCCTCCCCAGCCACCGAATTGCGGGCAGTTGCATAGCAGCTGCCCATTTTGTTTGTAGCCTATTTGTGGCATAAGCGCGTGCCGTCGACGGGCACCCCGATTGGTCCAGGAAACCAAAAGGATAGAAACATCATGGCCTTCCAGAACCTGATGGTCTTTTCCGGCAATGCCAACCCAAAATTGGCGGCCGATGTTGCCGAACGCCTCGGCTTACCGCTGGGGCGTGCCGATGTCGGCCGTTTCTCGGATGGCGAGGTCAGTGTTGAAATCCAGGAGCATGTGCGCGGCAACGACGTGTTCGTTCTGCAGTCCACCTGCCACCCTTCGAACGATAATCTCATGGAGTTGCTGGTCATGGTCGATGCGCTCAAACGCGCCTCGGCTGGCCGGATTACCGCCGCTATTCCGTATTTCGGCTACGCGCGCCAGGATCGTCGTTCGCGTTCGAATCGCGTACCCATTGCCGCCAAGCTGGTCGCCAACATGTTGGTGGCGGCCGGTGTTGATCGTGTGATGACCATGGATCTCCACGCCGAACAGATTCAGGGTTTCTTCGATATACCGGTCGATAACATCTACGGTTTGCCGATTCTGCTCAACGACGTGTCGAACAAGCATCTGGAAAAACCGATCGTCGTTTCGCCGGATCATGGTGGCGTCGTGCGAGCCCGTTCCCTGGCCAAGCGCCTCGAGTGTGATCTGGCCATCATTGATAAGCGTCGTCCGAAGGCCAATGTTTCGGAAGTCATGAATATCATTGGTGATGTGACGGGTAAAGACTGCATCATCGTCGATGACCTCGTTGATACGGCGGGTACGCTGTGCAAAGCTGCGCTTGCGCTGAAAGAAAACGGCGCCCGCAGCGTGACCGCCTACTGTACCCACCCGGTGCTGTCGGGTGCTGCCGTTGAGCGCCTTAATGAGTCGGTACTCGATGAGTTGGTGGTGCTGGATACCATCCCGCTGACCGAGGCCGCACAGAAATGTTCGCGCATCCGACAACTGTCGGTTGCAGAGTTGTTGGCGGAAACCATTCGCCGCATCAGCAAGGAAGACTCAGTTTCCTCGCTGTTTATCGACTGAGGCTTAACAGCCCCGGTCATTTAACCGGGTAACCTGGTCGCGGGTTATCCAATTTATCTGGAGTAAGTCATGAACTTTGAATTCAATGCTACCAAGCGCGATGTGCAGGGATCGAGTGCGAGCCGCCGCCTGCGTCGCGCTGGCCGTGTCCCTGGCGTCATTTATGGCGCAGGCAAGCCGGCTGTGTCGTTCGATGTGGATCATAACGAGATCTACCAATGTCTGCGTAAGGAAGCCTTCCACGCATCGGTCGTGACGGCTAACCTGGATGGTGCCAAAGAGCAGGTTCTGCTGCGCGATGTGCAACTGCACGCCTATAAGCCATTGGTGCTGCACGTTGATTTCCAACGCGTCGATGCCAACACCGAGATTCACACCAAGGTGCCGCTGCACTTCACAAACGGTGACGTTTGCCCAGGCGTCAAGCTGCAAGGCGGTATCGTTAGCCATGTGATCACTGAAATCGATGTGGCATGCCTGCCAAAGGCACTGCCAGAATTTATTGAAGTGGATCTGAAGAACCTGGAAATGGGTCACTCGATGCATGTGAATGACCTGAAGCTGCCAGCAGGTGTGCGCGTTGTTCAGCACGGCGCAGGCAATCCGGTTGTTGCTGCTGTGATGGCCGTTAAGGGTTCGGACGCGAGCGCTGGCGCCGCTGCCGACGAGGGTGCCGCACCCGCAGCCTGAGTATTTACGCTGGCTTGCCGGCGTTGTACGTCAAAGCCGTGCCGGTTCGCCGCACGGCTTTTTTCATGGAATTGCGCTACGCTACGACCTATGACACCAATGACAGATTCGCGGATACCCAAAGCGGTTGAGAAAACAAAAGCACCGGCCGTGCTGTCGCCAATTCGATTGATTGTTGGTTTAGGAAACCCGGGTGCGGAGTATGAACGTACGCGACACAATGCGGGTTGCTGGGCACTGGATGAAATGGCCAGAGTCATCGGTGGCTCTGGCTTTAGTGCTGACAAGAAAATGAAGGCTGAAGTGGCGTCCGCTCATGTGGATGGGCGCAAAATCTGGTTGCTTAAACCGCAAACCTTCATGAACTGTTCTGGGCAGTCAGTGGGGCCATTTGTACGCTTTCACGATATGCGTCCCGAAGAGGTTTTAGTGCTCCATGACGAGCTGGACCTCTTGCCCGGGCAGTTGCGCGTGAAGCTGGGTGGCAGCAGCGGTGGACATAATGGTCTCAAAGATATTCAGGCGGCGCTCGGAACGCCGGACTTCTGGCGTCTGCGCATCGGTATTGGGCATCCGCGCTCCTTGCAGTTGAATCAAGGCGTGGCCGATTTTGTACTGCACAGGCCGCGTCAGGAGGAGCAGATTGATATTGACCGGGCCGTTGATCGCATCGCTGCCGAAGCGACCTTGCTCGTGCGCGGTGACATGCCGGAAGTGCAACGCTTGCTGCACACGGCGTCACGCGCTGCTTGAACGTACCTTTTATTTGAGCGGGGCTGCCAGGTTGGCCGGGCCCTGGGTGATGGACTCATTGGCCTGTACGGTGGCTTTGTCGGCGGCCTCCCAGCCACCGCCGAGCGCCATATAGAGGCCAACGATGGCGCCAGCTTCCAGTCGTTGCGCACTGACCAGTTGCAGCTCTGCCGTAAACTGGCTCTCCTCGGCATTGAGCACGGTCAGATAATCGGCATAGCCATAGTTGAACTGCATATTGGACAGCTTGGCGTAGGTTGCCAGGGTTTTGACCTGTTGCTCTCGGGCTGCAACCAGTTTGCGGTATTCTGCACTGGCGACGAGGGCGTTATCCACGTCGCGGAAAGCCGCTTCAACAGATTTACGATACTCGGCCAGCGCCATTTGCTGGCCAGCCTCGGCACTGGTCACCTGGCCGGCGATCGCACCGGCGGTGAAGATCGGCATCGTTGCGCCGGCGCCAATCGACCAGATTTTGCCGGGGCCGCTAAACAGGTTGATCAGATTGGTGCTGGACGAACCCAGTGCGCCGGTGAGCGAGATCGACGGGTAGTACTGCGCCTTGGCAACGCCGATTTGGGCGTTGGCTGCGATTAACTGTTGTTCTGCGCCCATGACATCGGGGCGGCGTGCCAGCAACTCGGAGGGTAGCCCGGCAGGCGGTCTCGGTAGCACGAGCTGGTTAATGCTTTTGCCGCGCGGTACGCTGCCCGGATTTCGGCCAGCCAGGAAATTGATGGTGTTTTCCTGCTCGGCGATGGCTTTCATGAGCGGCGGGATGGTGGCTTCGGCCTGATCGACTTGTGACTGAACCTGCGAGAGCTGGACCATGTTGGCGGTGCCGTGCTTGTAGCGCAGCTCAAATACATGCAGCGTTTTGCGGTAGCTTTCCAGCGTCTGATGCGTCACAACCAGTTGTTGGTCGAGCGCACGCAACATGATGTAGCTTTCGGCCATTTGCCCGGCGACCGCCAGCGCCACTGCCTGGCGTTTGGCGATGGCGGCGGCTTCGATCGCGCTCGCTGCTTCAACCTGGCGGCGGGTGCCGCCGAAAAGGTCTATCTGCCAGGTTGCGGGGGCTTGCAGCGTGGAGACTGTTCCGATCGTGCCGGGGGTGGGCGCGATGACGGCGGTCCCGATGCTGGAACCCTGGGCGCGTGCTGTTGCGGCGCTGGCGCCGAGTTGCGGGAAGAACTGGGCGCGGGTAGTTTCCAGTTGACCGCGTGCCCGGATGACGTTGGCAATAGCGGACTGCAGGTCGCGGTTGTTGGCCAGCGCAACCTCAATGAGCTTGTCCAGCACCGGGTCGTTGAAGCTCTCCCACCAGGCATCGGACGGTTTCACCGACGGGGCGTCTGCCGCCATCGATGTCTGATCAGCGGTAGCGCGATAGCTTTCCGGCGCGGCCACCTCTGGCCGATGATAGTCCGGGCCGACGGCACAGGCGGAGAGTAAGCCGGCGCTGACAAGTAGCCAACTCAGACGGGCATGGCGACGATGGTGCATCAGACTTTCTCCTCGCCGTTCGGATTGTGCGGCCCCGGTTGAGCGGGTGTGTCGGCGACCAGTTTTTTCTGCTTTTTGCCCATTTCTTCAAAAATGACGAAGAACAGAGGGACGAAGATGATGGCGATCACCGTTGCGGCGGTCATGCCGCCGATGATGCCGGTGCCGATGGAGCGGCGGCTGTTGGCCGAAGCACCGGCGGCAACCGCCAGTGGGATACAGCCGAGAATGAATGAGACCGAGGTCATCATGATCGGACGGAAGCGCAGCTCGGCAGCGTGCAACGCGGCCTCGGTGGCGGTCATGCCCTGACGGACGTTTTCGGCCGCAAATTCCACAATAAGAATGGCATTCTTGGCGGCCAGCGCGATGAGGGTGACCAGACCAATCTGGAAGTACACATCATTTTCCATGCCGCGCATCAGAATGAACAGCAGTGCGCCAAAGAAGGCAAAGGGCACGGCGAACATCACGCTGAATGGCAGCGCCCATTGCTCGTAGAGCGCGGCCAGAATCAGGAAGACCATGATAAGGGCGAATGCGAACACGAATATCGTTGTGTTGCCGGAGTTGACCTCTTCCAGCGCCTGGCCGGCCCAGGCAATGCTGTAACCAGCCGGTAGCGTTTCCTGTGCGATTTCCTGCATGGCGCGGATGGCCTGACCCGAGCTGTAGCCTGCTGCATTGTTGCCCGTGATCTGTACCGCCGGGAAGGCATTGAAACGGGTGACGACCGATGGGCTGGTCTGATAGCGGATCGTGACCAGCGCGCTGAGCGGTACCATGTTACCCGTGCGCGAACGGACATACATCAGATCGAAAGCCCGCGGATCCTGACGGTAATCTGCATCGGCTTGCAGGATGACTTGCCACAGCCGGTTCTGGTGAGCAAACTGGTTCGTGAAACTCGACCCGATCAGCACCTGCATGGTGTTGTAGACATCCGCGACCGGGACATCCAGCAGTTCCGCCTTGGCGCGGTTCACATCCACGAACATCTGCCGGGCATTGGTGTTGAAAGTGGTGTTGATGGCCGTCAGTTCGGGGCGGTTTCGGGTTTCTGCGACGAAACGTCGGGTTTGCTCGCCGAGCTCATCCAGAGAACCGCTGCCGGTCTGGGTCAGCCACATCTGGAAGCCACCGGTCGTACCCAGGCCCGGAATGGCGGGCGGGTTCAACGGCAGGATAATGCCGTCCTGCTCGGTGCTGAATTTTTTCCGGGCATTGTCGATCAGCGTGAAGGCAGAGGAATCACGGTCTGTCCGTTCGGAGAAGGGTTTGAGGCCGATAAACAGGCCGCCGGCGCTGGAAAGCAATGCGGAATCAATAAGGCTGAAGCCCGCGTAGGTGGCGGTGTTGGCAACGCCCGGTTGCTCGGCAAACCACTTGGTGGCGCGTTGAGAGAGATCGGCTGTTCGCTGCAGGCTGCTGGACTGTGGCATGATCACCGCTCCGAGCAGATAACCCTGATCCTCATCGGGAACGAATGAGGTTGGAATGATGCGGAACAGGAGAATCATTCCAAGAACGATGCCCCCGAAAATAGCCATGCCGCTGCGCCGGTTTTCCAGAACCCAGCGCACCGACTTCATGTAGTACACACGCAGCTTGTCGAATTGGGCATCAAAGGCCACGAAGAAGCGTGGCCGACGCTCTTCCACGCTTTCGTCTTTGGGACGAATCATGATCGCTGCCATGGCGGGCGACAGTGTGAGCGCCACGAGCGAGGAAATCGAAACCGAGACGGTGAGCGTCAGCGCAAACTGGCGATACAGTTGGCCGGTAATGCCGGATACAAACGCCACGGGAATAAACACGGCTGCCAATACGAGCGTGGTGGCGACAATCGGGCCGGCCACCTGCGACATGGCCAATTTGGTGGCGTCACGTGGCGACATTTCCGGATTCTCTTGCATGATCCGCTCGACGTTTTCGACCACCACAATGGCGTCGTCCACCACCAGGCCGACGGCCAGCACCAGACCGAACAGCGTCAGCATATTGATGGAGAAACCAAACATCTGCATGCCGATGAAGGTGCCGATAATGGCCACGGGAATGGCCACGGTCGGGATCAGGGCGGGTTTCGGTTTTTGCAGGAAGAGTAATACCACCAACATGCCCAGGATCGTGGCCATGAAGAAGGTGTGAATCACTTCCTCAATCGAAGTGCTGATGAACTCCGTGGCGTCCAGCACCAGCCGGTATTGCACGCCCGGCGGGAAGGTGGGTGCCATTTCGGCCATTTTGGCCTTGACGGCATTGGCAACGGTCAGCGAGTTGAAACCCGGTTGGAAAAACACCAGGAGCAGCGACGACGTGTGCCCGTTCATCGTGCTCAGGGCGTTATAGGTCTGGGAGCCCAGCTCGGCATGTCCGATGTCACGCAGGCGGATGGTGGCGCCTTCGTTGCCCGGCGTTACCGTGGGCCGCCCAGCCCGGATGATGATGTTTTCAAATTCCTGCGGTGTTTGCAGCATGCCATTGGTGGTGACCGGGAAGTTCTGGACCACATTCCCGCCGGAGGTTGGTAGTTGGCCGAGCTGACCAACTGCATACTGCTGGTTCTGAGCGCGTACGGCATTGGTGACATCGCTGGCCGTCAGCCGGAACTGGGCCAGCTTGATCGGGTCCAGCCAGATCCGCATGGCGAAGTTGGGGTTGCCGGCGACCATCGACATGCTGGCGCCCGGGATCCGCTGGACTTCGTTCAGCAGAACAATGTTCATATAGGTGCTGAGCTCGGTGAGGTCGTATTTGTCGTCCGGGTCGAAAAGCGAGAAAACAACCATCACCGCCTGGCTGCGTTGCTCGATGACCACGCCTTGGTCGCGCACGGCCTGGGGCAGCAGCGGCATGGCTGTGTTGACCCGGTTGAGCACGTCGGTCTGGGCCAGCGACGGATTCTTGTTGATGTCGAAGTAGACGCTGATCGTGGTGTTCCCGGCCGTGTTGGTCGAGTTCATGTACATCATGCCATCGGTCCCGTTGACCTGCAGCTCAATCGGCGAGGCGACATTCTGCGACATGGCTTCGGCCGTGGCGCCGGGGTGGCGGGCTGTAATCTGGATCTGTGGTGGCGTGATATTCGGGAACTGCGCAATCGGCAGCGACACCATCGCGACCAGACCGGCAATCGTGATGACAATGGAAATGACCGCCGCAAAAATGGGCCGGTCGATGAAAAACTTGGAAAACATCGTGGGTCAGTCCGGCTGGGTTACTGTTTGGCGGGGGCTGGTGCAGTCGCGGGCGGCGGGGCCGGTGTCGGACTTGCGTTCCGTTCGGGAGTGAACAGACTGGGCCGTTGCTCACCAGCGGGTACGGGCGGCGGTAGGCGGACCGGCTCCGGTTGTGGTGCCTTCACCTCATTGGGGCTGACGCGTTGGTTCTGGGACATGCGCAGGATATTGCTGATCACCACGCGCTCACCCGGATTCAGGCCACCGCTGATGACCCAGTTCGGGCCGTTCCAGTTGCCCGGTGTCACGCTGCGGGTGTGAACCCGGTCATCGCCGTCAACGACCCAGACGAATGCGCCCTGGCTGTTCTGCTGAACGGCCGCTTGCGGCACCAGATAGACGTCCTGCAGGTTGAGGCCAATGATGCTGGCCGTCACGAACTGCCCCTGTTTCAGCACATAGTCCGGGTTCGGGAAGACGGCGCGAACCAGACGCGTACCGGTTTCCACGTTGTAGAGCACATCCGTAAAGCCAATTTTGCCGACATGCGGATAGAGTGCGCCATCCGTCAGACTGACCGTCACGTCCACATCGGCCAGACTGGTTGCGGCGAGTTGTTTTTGTTCCAGCAGATTGTTGATGCTCTGGATCTGGGCCTGGGAGAGCGAGAAGTAAACCCACATCGGATTCATTTCGGTGATCGTCGTCAGCTCGGAGTTCGGGCTGCCTGCCGCAAGGAAGCTGCCCAGCGCCTGCTTGCGCACCGAGGCCAGGCCTGAAATCGGGGATCGGATCGTGCAGTAATCCAGATTCAGCTGGGCGGTTTCCAGCGCTGCGCGCGCCTGGTCAACGCCCGCCTTGGCGCGTTGGAAGTTGCCCACGGCGTTGTCCAGATCCTGTTGAGACAAGGCTTTGGCGGCTGACAGCGGCTTGACCCGATTCAGCGTGAGCGTGGCTGTTTGCAGCGCCGCCTCCTGAGCGGCCAGCGCCGCCTTGGCCAGATCTACCTGCGCGATGAACGGGCGCTTGTCCATTTCGAACAGGATATCGCCTTCATTGACCCAGGAACCTTCCTGGTAGAGCTGCTTTTCCAGAAAGCCCGAAACGCGCGTGTAGATCACCACCGACTGCGGGCTGCGTATTTCGCCGACCAGCTCCGATTGCAGCGGCACCATCATCGGCTGCACGGTCACCACATCCACATCCAGGGTGTGGTACGTCCGCATCAGCGAGGGGATAAGATAGCCTTTGACAAGAAGCAACGCCACCAGCACGCCTGCCGTGATGCCCGCCGGTTTACGCCAGCCCTTCTCTTTGAGCTTACGGACAACGTCTTCCTTGCTCAGATGCCTGAGCGAGCGCCAATCGAAGTTCTTCAACGACTCAAAACGTTGTTTTAGGCGTTCGGTCAGTGACAGGTAGCGGTTGTAAAGTCCGTCGGGGATCAATTTGGGCATAAGTCACACAAGAGGCGAGAGATTGTTGCGCAGCCGCAACGAACGGCGACAACAACCCCAATCATTCTAAATAACGACTAATTTAACATAAGCAGCTTTGGTGTGCTTGGATAAAGATGGAAGCCGGGCAATGGTTTGCTGGCATAATGCTGCGTCGCAAAACAAATGGAGAGATGAACGTGAACGCAGAGTTTGGCCAGCGCCTCTATTTGACAGGTGTTGGTGTTGACGTTACCGCGGACGAGATGCGTGCATTCTTGTTCAAATACATCAAAAAAATGCCGGAGACCGTTGATCGCGTCGATGCGCAAACGGCGCAACCGGCTTATCTGATTAGTTTTCCAGATCTGGTGGACGGCGAGATTCAACAGTTCGCTAGCCGGATCAACGGGGTGTACTGGCACGAGCATCAGCTTCGCGTCCATGTGATGTGAACATTGCTGCTTTAAAATACGCCATTACAGCCCTATTTCCGAATACCAAGGAACTCCATGAGTCTCAAATGCGGCATCGTCGGCCTGCCTAACGTCGGCAAATCCACCCTGTTCAACGCCCTGACCAAGGCGGGTATCGCAGCGGAAAACTACCCCTTCTGCACCATCGAGCCGAATGTCGGGATCGTCGAAGTGCCCGACCCACGTCTGGACGCGTTGTCCGAGATCGTCAAGCCGCAACGTGTGCAGCCGGCCATCGTCGAGTTTGTCGATATCGCCGGTCTGGTGGCCGGGGCCTCGAAGGGAGAGGGCTTGGGTAACCAGTTTCTGGCCAACATCCGCGAAACCGATGCCATTGTCAACGTAGTTCGCTGCTTTGACGATGAAAACGTGGTGCACGTTTCCGGTCGTGTCGATCCGATCGCCGATATTGAAACCATCGTCACCGAATTGGCGCTGGCCGATCTGGCCGTGGTCGAGCGTACCATCGTCCGCGATGGCAAAAAAGCCAAGTCCGGCGATAAGGATGCCCAGAAGCTGGTCGCGATTCTGGAGAAGTTGTTGCCGCATCTGAACGAAGGTAAGCCAGCTCGCACCTTGGGGCTGAGCGAAGAAGATCAAGCCTTGCTGAAACCGCTCTGTCTGCTCACGATTAAACCGGCTATGTATGTGGGGAACGTGCTGGAAGACGGTTTTGAAAACAATCCGTTTCTGGATCGTTTGCGAGCGTTTGCCGCCCAGGAAAACGCCCCCGTGGTGGCCGTCTGCGCCAAGATGGAAGCGGAACTCGCCGATTTGGAGGATGCCGACAAGGCTGAATTCCTGGCGGATCTGGGTTTGGAGGAGCCGGGCCTCAACCGCGTTATCCGGGCCGGCTATGACTTGCTGGGTTTGCAGACTTATTTTACAGCGGGCGTCAAAGAGGTTCGTGCCTGGACCATTCGCAAGGGCGACACCGCACCACAGGCTGCGGGTGTGATCCATACGGATTTCGAACGTGGGTTCATTCGCGCGCAGACCATCGCTTTTGCTGATTTCATTGCGTACAAGGGTGAGCAAGGTGCCAAAGAAGCCGGCAAGATGCGTGCCGAAGGTAAAGAGTACGTCGTACAGGATGGCGATGTCCTGAACTTCCTCTTCAACGTGTAAAGTACCAAAGTTGATATGAAGCGTTTGCTGATCGGCGCAATGACTGCCTTGGTGCTGGGGTTATCTGTTGCACCCGCTTATGCCCTGTTCGACAGCAAGCCTGTCGCTCAGCAGCGCGCCGAGATTCTCAAGCAGAGCGAACAGACCATGGCTCGGCTGTATCGTTTGGAGCCGCATGCTAAAGAGCTGGTGAGTAAGTCGGCCGGGTATGCCACATTCAACAACTTTGGCATGAAGATATTTGTCGCTGGTGGCGGCTCGGGTTCCGGGGTTGTGATTCCCAAGGATCACGGCAAACCGGTTTTCATGAAAATGGTGGAAGTGCAGGCAGGGCTGGGCATCGGGGTTAAGTCCTTCACCGTCGTCTTTGTGTTTGAAACCGAAGAAGCGCTTAAAAACTTCATGAACGCCGGTTGGGAATTCGGTGGGCAGGCGACGGCCGCCGCCAAGTACGAAAACAAGGGTGGTGCCTATGAAGGCGCTGCCAACGTGGCGGAAGGTGTCTGGATGTATCAGCTCACCGACAATGGTCTGGCGGCTGAAATTACCGCCAAGGGTACCAAGTACTACCGGGACGCGGATCTGAACAGATAAGCGGCGCATTGATGAACGGACCTGTGCCTATCGTTGCATCGTTGATACGGGTCGGGCGCTTTGCGCCGTCGCCCACGGGGCCACTGCATTTCGGTTCGCTGGTTGCGGCGGTTGGCAGTTATCTGGATGCCCGCGCGTCGGGTGGTCGCTGGTTGCTGCGAATCGAAGATGTGGATCGACCGCGTACGGTGCCAGGGATGGTCGAATCCCAGATATCGGTTTTGGATGCTTACGGTTTCGAGTGGGATGGCGAGATTTTTCGGCAGTCCGAGCGCGCGGCAGCTTATCAGGCGGCGCTGGCGGCACTGTCTGCGGCGGGCTTGGCGTATCCATGTACCTGCACACGTCGCCGAATCGCTACGAATGTCGGGGCCAGAACGGGTGTCGATGGCTTCGTGTACGACGGCCATTGCGCGGCATGGCGACCAGGGGAGGCGGTTCTGCAAGAGACTGCTTGGCGCTTTCGTGTGCCGCAGGGCGTGGTGGGCTTCGAGGACCGGGTGCGCGGCCCTGTCGAACAGGATTTGGTGCGTGATGTGGGTGACTTCCCGGTGTTGCGCGCCGATGGCTGCTTCACCTACCAGCTTGCTGTGGTGGTTGATGATATGGCGCAGGGTGTGACTGATGTGGTGCGCGGTGCTGATCTGATCGACTCGACGCCACGGCAGATTGCGCTGATTCGGGCGCTGGGTGGCCGCGTGCCCACCTATGCGCACCTGCCTGTGGTGACCAACGGCGCCGGAGAAAAACTCTCCAAGCAGACACGGGCACCGGCGCTGGCCGCGGATGATGCCAAGGTGCGGGTCGATTTGCTGTGGCAGGCGTTGGATTTTCTGGGGCAGCGCCCGGAACCCGCGTTACGCCGTGCATCGCAATCGGTGCTCTGGGCATGGGCACAGGCTCATTGGTCGCTGAATCCTCTGCCCGGTGCTGCGCCGGTGTGACTTAGTAGTTGTCGGCATAACCAGTCAAGCGTAGCACCCGGTATAAGAGCTGCGCACTGATGTTGCGCAACAGGCGGTGGTGTGCCGGTTGCGTTACCCAGGTGTCCATCGTGATTTCCTTGCTATGCAGATGGATTGCCTGGCGCAGTTGTGCCAGCAGGGTTTGTGCAAACACGGTATTGCGGATCACAATATTCGCTTCGCGAGCGACCAGCAGTGAAAACGGATCAAGGTTGGCCGAGCCCAGGGTGGACCAGGTGTCGTCGATGACGGCGACCTTGGCATGCATGAAACCTGGGTGGTACAGGAAAATTCGGACGCCATGTTTGAGCAGTGTGTCGTAGAGTGCCTGCGATGCGTAGTGCTGTAGTCGGTATTCGACGCGTCCCTGGAGTAATAGCGAAACCTGCACGCCACGTTGTGCAGCCGCCAGCAATTCGGCCAGGATGCGTCGACTGGGTATGAAGTAGGCCATGGCCAGTGAAATATGATCGTGCGCTTGACGAATAGCACGCAGATACGATTGCTCGATTACGCGTCGGTTCATGAGATTGTCACGCAAAGCAAGTGCGGCCTCCAGATGGCCGATCGATGCGATATGTAGCCGGGTTCGCGCCGGTGTCGGTTGTGTATCATGCAGCATCCGGCTGAGCCGGTTCAGCGTCAGCCACTGTCGATCAACCGCCTGTGCGATAGGTTCGATCAGCGGACCTTCGATATCAAGCGCAAAGTCGAACCGTACGTTGCCTTTGTTGCCGGTAGTATCGTCGATGATGTTAATGCCGCCGACAAAGGCCCTGCGGCCATCGATCAGGGCCACCTTGCGATGCATGCGGCGCAGACGGGTTCGCTTGAAGCCAATTACATGGCGCAGCAGTTGATGTTCGGGGCGGAAAATGCCAATCTGAACGCCGGCTGCTTCAAGCTGCGGGCGATGATGCTGATCCAGATTGCGGGCGCCAAAACCGTCAACAACCAGCCGCACATCAACCCCGCGCGCCGCAGCGCGACAGAGGGCCTCTGTGCATGCCTTGCCGACCGCATCGTTGGCATAAATATAGGTTTCAAGTCGTACACTTTCGTGCGCACAGTTGATTGCATTCAGTAACGCGGGGAAGTATTCGGCGCCGTTGCATAACAGCGCTATGCGGTTGCCGCTCAGATACTGCAGCCGCGGGTGCAGCGCCTGTAGTAATCGGTTGGGCAGCGGCATCGTGTTCGGGTCAGTCGGTCAGCACCAGTTCACAGCGTAGCGCTGCATGGTCGGATATCTTTGACCATCCGGCGCCATAATGGACATCGGCCTGCACGGCCTTGAGGCCGCGAATGTAGATTCGGTCAAGCTGCAGCATGGGCATGGCAACGGGGAAGCTGCGGGCGGGGCGCCCCGCCAGTTGGTGAAACACTTCCGTCATTTCAAGACGCTCGGCCAGATGTTCGCTGGCGTGGTTTTGCCAGTCGTTAAAATCCCCGGCGATAATGAGCGGTTGATCGTGTGGCACGAGTCGGTCAATTTCGTTGGCTAATGCGGCCATCTGCCATTTTCGTGAGCGGGCAAATAACGAAAGATGGGCGCAGACACAGTGCACGGTCTGACCATGCCAGGCAATTTTGGTATGTAACAGCCCGCGCCGTTCGAAGCTCAGGTGTGTGACGTCCTGGTTGTGGCTGTGCTCGATCGGATAGCGAGACAGAATTGCGTTGCCGTGATGACCGTGATCGTAGAGTACGTTCTGGCCGTAGGCCGAAGTCCATACCGAATCGGCCAGAAATTCGTGTTGAGGTTGCGTTGGCCAGTTGTCGTGTTTGTGTGCGTGCTGTTCGTGCAGCCCTTGTACTTCCTGCAGAAACACAAGGTCAGGATTCAACGTGCGCAACCGGTCGCGCAGTTCGTGCACCGTCAGACGACGGTTGAACTGCGAGAATCCCTTGTGAATATTGTAGGTAACCAGCGAAAGTGTGTCAGACATAGCGCGGCCGTGCAGGAGCGTCCGGTCGATCAGGAGATCGCGAGCATTCGATCCATGGCCAGTTTGGCCGAGGCAGTTTGATCGGCGGGGACATGGATGGCGTTGACAACATGACCAGCGACCAGGTTCTCCAGCGTCCAGGCCAGATGTTGTGGGTCGATGCGTTGCATGGTGGAGCACATGCAGACAGTGGGCGCCATGAACTGGACGATTTTGCCTTCGGGCGCGACTTCGCGGGCCAGTCGTTCGACCAGATTCAGCTCGGTGCCAACCAGCCAGCGTGTGCCGGCCGGCGCTTCCTTGATGATTTTCACGATGTATTCGGTCGATCCGATGTAGTCCGACGCAGCGCAGACTTCAAAAGAACATTCCGGATGCGAGATGACCTTGCCCTCCGGGTGTTTTGCGCGGAAGGCCGCAATATGCGATTCCTGGAACATCTGATGCACCGAGCAATGGCCTTTCCAGAGC
The DNA here is from genome assembly GCA_048859965.1 of Fluviibacter sp. Lineage (GTDB taxonomy): Bacteria > Pseudomonadota > Gammaproteobacteria > Burkholderiales > Rhodocyclaceae > Fluviibacter. Next base: position 3,361 of record JBLIZO010000089.1, on the reverse strand, counting down.
AGGATCCGGGCATTGCGGATCTGTTCTTGCGTCAGGCCACCGCGTGGTTGATCCGGATCCCAGACGGCCATCTCGTCGAGCGGTACACCCATGGTGTGGCCGGTCCAGCGTCCCAGATGCTGATCCGGGAAGAACAGCACCTTCGGGCGTTGTTCGAAGGCCCACTTGAGAATTACCGGTGCATTCGATGACGTGCAGACGATGCCGCCACGATCACCGCAGAAGGCTTTGAGATCGGCAGCCGAGTTGATGTAGGTGATCGGTGTGATCAGATGGGCCGGGTCTTCGCCCAGCGCATTGCCCAGTTCGCCCCAGCAGCGTTCGACCTTGGTCAGGTTGGCCATGTCGGCCATCGAACAGCCGGCCGCCAGATCCGGCAGGATGGCCGTCTGATTGGGCTTGGTCATCATGTCGGCCACTTCGGCCATGAAGTGCACGCCGCAAAAGACGATGTATTCGGCATCAGTCTGGCTGGCCAGGCGCGATAGTTTCAGCGAATCGCCGGTCAGGTCGGCATGCTGATAAACGTCGGCGCGCTGATAGTGGTGGCAGAGCAAGACAGCTTTGCTTCCCAATTGCTTGCGGGCAGCATTGATGCGCTCCTGGCACTCGGCGTCGGAGAGCGCGCGGTAATCTTCAAAATCTCGCATGATGTTTCCTGCTGAAAATCTTTAGCCCTGGTACCAGGGCAGGCCGTGGAAGCGCCAGCCACCCAGATTGCCGCGGTGATTCTGTGCATCCTTGTCACCCTCGAAACCTTCGAGGATGTTGTAGGCGGCGGTGTAGCCGGATTCGAGCGCCAGGCTGGCAGCGCCGTGTGAGCGCACGCCGCTACGGCAGAGGAACAGGATCAAGGATTCCGGGCCCACCTGTCGGCGCAACGCGGCGATGAAGTTCGGGTTGCGGGTCATGTCGGGGTATTCCACCCATTCGATTTCCACGGCACCCGGCACGCGTCCAACCCAATCCCATTCGGCACGGGTGCGTACATCAACGATAACGCTGCCCGGCGCTTTCTGGAGCAGCTCAAAGGCTTCGGGGGGGGTAACTTCACCGCTGAAGTTGAATCCCTGTTGTTCCGCGCGTTCACGGGCGCGGTTCAGAATATCGCTGATGCTGTTCATAGATGAATTTTTTGTGAAACCGGGCTGTTGGCGATGCAGCAAGCCGAGACCGCTGCGGAATGGCGATAAAATGATGGCCGTTGGCCAGTGGCGAGTATACGCGGCTGTCGCCGTGAGCGGAATCCGTCGGGAGAATCTATGTCGTTGGGCAGTCATCATCATGGAGCGCATGGTCATGGGCAGATGGCCTTGATCGACGCGCTAACCGGCGAACACGCCAGCATGGCGGCCAACCGTCTGGTGCGTCGATCTGTCAACGTCAGCATGGGCGTCAATGTGTTGCTGTCGATCTCTCAGATCCTGGTTGGCTGGTTCGCGCATTCGCACAGCCTTTTGGTGGATGGGTTTCATTCTTTTTCTGATTTGTTGTCGGATGTGCTGGTGCTTTTCGTTGCCCGGCACAGTATCAAGGCTGCTGATGAGAATCATCCCTATGGGCATGCACGCTTGGAAACGCTGGCAACGCTTGCGTTAGGCTTGATGCTTGTCGCCGTGGGCGCCGGTTTTTTGTATAGCGCCGGTGAGAAGGCGTTGCATCTGGGCGAGGCGCCACCGGTTGGCATGACGGCGCTCTATGTGGCATTGGGGGCATTGGCGGCCAAGGAGTGGTTGTTCCGCTATATGCTGCGCGCCGCAAAGAAGGCTAACTCGGCCATGCTGATTGCCAATGCCTGGCATTCGCGTTCGGATGCGGCGTCATCACTGGTTGTGGCGATCGGTATTGGTGGGAGCCTGATGGGGTTCGTCTATGCCGATTTGCTGGCTGCTGCCATCGTGGGTGCGCTGATTGTCAAGATGGGCTGGACATTCTCGCGCGATGCGCTGGAGGAATTGGTGGATCATGGCGCCGATGCCGACCAGATTGCCGAGATTCGTCGGGTAATCCGCCAGACGGCGGGTGTCATGGATTTGCATGAACTGCGAACCCGCCGCATGGCAGACCGGATCCTGGTGGATGCGCATGTGCATGTGGCGCCCCGCATCAGCGTGTCCGAAGGACACCGGATTGCTGAGTTGGTCCGGGCCAATGTTCGTCGCTCATGTAGCCAGGTGCTGGATGTCCTGGTGCACGTCGATCCCGAGGATGATCGTCTTGCGCATCCGCCGCACGGTGACGCTGATTTGTCACGGGAACGTCTGGAGCAGTGGGTTGAGGCCGAATCGGCCCGCGTCTGGGGGCACGGCCGACTGGCGCCGGAGCGCGTGCAGTTGCATTATCTCAATGGTCAGGTTGAGGTTGAGGTCATGCTGCCGCCTGCGCCGAACGCGCTTCCTGAGCCGCCCGCCATTGAGGCAGGGGTGCGGACTTTGCGTCAGGCGGCTATGGCGGCAGGTTTGCCGCTGCAGCGCTGGGCTGTTTACCGTCGGTTGAGCGAGGATGCACAAACGTAGTGCGCACCGCGTTGGTGCGCCGAAGTGCTTGGTGCACCGTGTTGGTGCAATCCGGGCCGTTCGCTGGAGATTGTCTGCTTAAATAGTGCGTGGATGCTGCTTTTGGGCGAGGGGTTGTCGTATCATTATTGGCATGGATCCTGCTTTAAAAGCAGGGCAAAGATTTTTTCTTGTTTCTATATGTGTAGGCCGCTCATTGCGGCCGCTTTTAGGAGAGAGCTGTTATGACCACAGTGCAAGACGTCCTGAAGCTGGTCAAGGACAACGATGTTAAGTACGTCGACTTCCGTTTCACCGATACCCGTGGCAAAGAGCAGCACGTGGGCGTGCCCATCAGCCAGTTCAACGAAGAAAAGTTTGAAGAAGGTCAGGCGTTTGACGGTTCGTCGATTGCTGGTTGGAAGGGCATTCAGGCCTCCGACATGCTGCTGATTCCGGACCCGGCCTCGGCCTACATCGATCCGTTCTATGACGAAACCACGCTGGTTCTGACCTGTGACGTTGTCGACCCGACCGACGGCCGTGGTTACGACCGCGACCCGCGCTCCATCGCCAAGCGCGCTGAAGCCTACCTGAAGTCCTCCGGCCTGGGCGACACCGCCTTCTTCGGTCCGGAACCGGAATTCTTCATTTTCGACGGCGTTGAATGGTCCGTCGATATGTCCGGCTGCAACCTGAAGATCCACTCTGCCGAAGCCTCCTGGGGCGCTGGCGAGAAGAACGAAGGCAATGGCGCCACCGGTCACCGTCCGGGCGTCAAGGGCGGCTACTTCCCCGTTCCGCCGGTCGACAGCCTGCATGACATCCGTTCCGCCATGGTTCTGGTGCTCGAATCCCTGGGCGTG
>JBLIZO010000088.1:0-23999 GCA_048859965.1 Fluviibacter sp. | reverse complement strand
GTCGATCTGCTCCGCTCGCCCGATGGCCAATGGTGGGCCGTTGCCGACAGGACGCAGGCGCCCTCTGGCGCCGGCTATGCGTTGGAGAACCGCCTGATTATGACGCGGGCGTTTCCGGAACTGCTGGCGCAGATGCCGGTCGCTTCGCTGACGGGTTTCTTTACCGCACTGCGTGAGTCGCTGGCCTTTCATGCGCCTTGTGGCGACGAGTCGCCACGGATTATCGTGCTGACGCCAAGACCGCTCAACGAAACCTATTACGAGCAGTCCTTGCTGGCGCGCTACCTGGGGTTCCCGCTGGTCGAAGGGGGTGACCTGGCCGTACGCGATGGGTGCGTCTGGCTCAAGACCATTGATGGCCTGCAGCGCGTACATGCCATTCTGCGCCGCCAGGATGATGTGTATTGCGACCCGCTGGAACTGCGCAGTGACTCGGCGCTGGGCATCGCTGGTCTGACAGATTGCGTCCGCCGCGGTACCGTGCTCATGGCCAATGCCTTGGGCGCCGGTGTGGCCGAATCGGTAGCCCTGCAGGGGTTCCTGCCAGCGGCCTGTCGATTTTTGCTGGGGGAAGAGCTGGCATTGCCATCGGTCGCGACCTGGTGGTGTGGTGAGGCAACGGCCATGGACTATGTGCGTTCGCATCTGGATGATCTGGTCATCAAGTCGGTGCATGGCCTCAGTGATTTTTCGCCCATTTTCGGACAGGATTTGGCACCCGAGGCACGGATGGCGCTGCTCGAGCGCATCGAGGCTGCGCCTGAGCGTTTTGTCGCGCAAGAGTGGGTGCGCCTGGCACAGGCGCCGGTGCTGAACCGACGGCCGGGGTCCATGCAGCTCGAAGCGCGTTCAGTCGGGTTGCGCGCTTACGCCGTGGCTGGTGTGCAGGGTTACCAGGTGATGCCCGGCGGCTTGACCCGGGTGGAGTCACACAGTGATGCACGCATTGTGTCCATGCAGCGCGGCGGCGCCTCCAAAGACACCTGGGTTCTACAGCGCGGTGATCATGAGGAACTGGCGTTCCCCCCCGAACTGGCTGCACCGATGCTGGTGGTGCATACCGGTGTGCCATCGCGTATCGCAGAAAATCTCTTCTGGATGGGGCGCTACACCGAACGTGCAGAAGGCATGGCCCGACTGCTGCGCCTGACTTTGAGCGAGCGCCTGCATCATGCACGGCGGCACGGCGTTGTTGCGTTGCATGAACTTGTCTGGCGCTACGGACTGGTCTCGTTACCGGAAGGTGTGACCAGTGCTGCTCATATTCCGGTCGAGCAACTCATTCATTGCGCCACGCACCCGGCGCATCGACAGGGGCTGGCGGAAACGCTGGCGCAACTTGGCCGAGTCGGCTTCTCGTTGCGTGATCGCCTGTCGCATGACCACTGGCGCGCCTTGAACCGGTTGGTCAACGATCCGGCGCTCACTGGCAATCTCACGCTGGGGCCGACCCTGGTCTGGCTGGATCGTGCCGTCACCGGTTTGGCGGCGCTTTCGGGCTTCTCGCTGGACGCCATGAATCGCGACGCCGGTTGGCGTTTTCTATCGCTGGGCCGTCGTCTTGAACGGCTCGTTCTCCTGGCGGCCGCGCTGGAAATCGCAGTGAAGCAACTCGAAGGGCTGGGCGAGGAAAGCGAATCAACGCAGCCTCTGGATTGGTTGCTGGATCTGACTGATTCGTCGGGTTCGTTTCGTAGCCAGACCACCGGTATCGCCAGCTGGCGCGCCGTGCGCGATATCGTCTTGCTGGATGCCACCAATCCCCGTTCGTTACGCTTTCAGGTGGAAGGCGTGCAACAGGCCATGCAGCGGCTTGGTCTGGATACCGGCAGTCCGCTGGTCGGTCTGGAGCGCACCGGCATTCAGATGGCCGAATGGGCATTGGTAGGTGCGCCAGATCTGTCGCAGATGCCGTCTGTTTTTGGTGACCTGCACCAGGAAATCGCCGATCTCAGCGATTTGCTATCGGCACGCTATTTCAGTGTCAGCGAGCCGGGTATGCGCGTATGACCTCGAGGACAGATAACAGGACTCCGGAGATCTGGCGCCGCTACCGGATCATGCACGACACCGAATATTGCTATGCGTATTCAGTGAGTAGCGCACGTCATCGTGCGCATCTGCTGCCGGTCAGTCGACAGGATCAGCAGGTAACGGCCTGTGCCATTACGGTCAATCATCCGCTGTCGGAGTATACGGAGGGCACGGATTTCTTTGGTAATCGGTATTGCGATTTTGCGATGATGACATCGCATCGACTACTGGCTGTGAATGCTGCCATGACCGTGTCAGTGCGCTCGCCGATCTGGCCGCAAGAGAGCCCGGCATGGTCGGGCGAGAGCCTGTCGCGTCGTAGTTTTTTACCGGGCGATCAGGCGGGTAGAGACTTTTCACTGGCCTGTGCGCCCTATCTGGTCGACTCTCCGATGATCGCCGTGTTGCCCGAAGCCACGGCCTGGGCACGCGGTTTGATCGAGGGTAATGCAGCGCCCTTTCATGAACAGTTGCTGACGATCACCCGTGCCGTACAGGATCGCTTTGTTTTTGACCCGAAGGCCACTGATGTTGGCACACCGCTCAGGCAAGTGTTTGAGAATAAACGTGGCGTCTGCCAGGATTTCAGTCAGATCATGATCGCCATGCTGCGCGGCCTCGGTGTCCCAGCCCGCTACGTGAGTGGTTATATCCTGACACATCCGCCGCCCGGTCAGCCCCGGTTGGTCGGCGCCGACGCCACGCATGCCTGGGTCGAAGCCTGGTGTCCTGGACATGGCTGGCTGGGTCTGGATCCGACGAACGGTAAAGCAGTCACCGATGAGTTTGTGACGCTGGCAGTCGGACGTGACTACGCGGACATCATCCCGCTACGCGGGGTTGTTGTGGGCGGTGGCGAACACTCGCTGGAGGTGTCGGTCACGATGCTCCCCGAAGATGAGGCGCTTGCCTCAGCGCAGACTCACCGAGAGCGTCGGTAGGCCATCAATGCCGCAATGGATGTTGTCACCGCGAACCACCGTGGATACACCACCCGGTGTGCCCGTATAGATCAGATCGCCCGGTGCCAGGGCAAAAAAGTGCGATAGCCGGTTGATGATTTCGGCAGCGTTCCAGGTCATCTGGTTCAGTGTGGCAGATTGGCGCACCTCGTTATTCACCTGTAGCCAGATGCGTGCATCGTGAGCGGGCCGCCCCGTATTTGCCGGTACGATCGCCGAGATCGGTGCGCCGAAATCCATACCTTTGCCCAATTCCCACGGATGCTGTTTTTCACGGGCGAGTGTCTGCAGATCTCGGCGGGTGAAGTCGATGCCGGTTGCGTAACCGACCACATGCGCCAATGCACTGGCCTCGGGTATGTCGAGTCCGCCCTTGCCGATAGCCAGTACCAGCTCAACTTCATGTTGTAGATTGTCGGTCGCCGGCGGGAAAGGCATCTCACCGCCATTGGCGACCACTGCATCGCGGGGTTTGGAGAAGAAGAACGGTGGTTCACGGGTTGGGTCGGCCCCCATCTCGCGCGCGTGCTCGGCATAGTTTCGCCCAACACAATAGATTCTGCGGACGGGGAACATCGCATCACTGCCGACAACCGGGATCAGCACTTCTTGAGGGGGTGTAATGGCGTAGGTTGTCATGGTCGGTTCGATTCGATCAGGAGTTTGAAGTCGTGGGTGACATCCGCCGCCGACATGTCGTGCGGGACGATCAGGCGCAATCGGCCATTCTGGTCGATGACAAGGCTGTTGGTGGTATGGTCAATCGTATACATCAATGCGGATTGGGGCAGTGGGGTTTTCTGCCAGAAGATTTTGTATTGTTTGGCGATGCGGGCGGTTTCCTCCGGGGTGCCGCCCAGTGCAATGAACCGCGGATCAAAAGCATCCATATAGGATTTCAACGCTTCGGGGGAATCCCGTTCCGGGTCCAGTGTCACGAACAGCACCACAATGTCGTTTGCCTGTGCACCGAGTTGGCGCATCACCTCGGCCTGGCGGGCCAAGTGTGTCGGACAGATGTCCGGGCAGTGCGTGAATCCGAAGAACAGGCTCACCACGTTGCCACGAAAATCAGTCAGTGAACGCTTGTGACCAAATTGATCCGTTAATGTGAAATTCGCGGCGGTCGGTGTGTCGGGAACGGGTTTGGCCTTGAAGGGGAGTGGCTTTTCGCCGCAGCCGAGGAGCAGCACAGAGAGCATCAATGCCGCCAGAAAGGTTGGTAACTTCATTCGGGGTATTTGCGATGCAGCATCGAAATGTGTGGGTAATTCCCGCAGTTTAATAGTAAAGTGCTTGGCACGTCCGTGCTTTTGGCATGCGACAGACAAGAACAGGGCACAACAGAAATGAGCCCGCAGAAACCAAAGGAGACACAAGTATGAGCAGTCCGATGATCCTCAAGGTGAGTTCGCTCGAGAAAACCGCCGGCTTTCACCTGCCAACCAGTCAGGCCGACATCGTGACACCGGGTTCGCCGGCCATTGATGTTATGACCGATTTGAAGCAGATCGTTGCGGCGACCGTCGGCGCCGATGTGCTGCTCAGCCATGCCAATCACCTCATGATTTCGCGAGGCGTGCGTTCGTTGCTTGTGATCAATGGCAAGGGCGATGTGGTCGGTCTGCTTACGGCGACCGACGTGCTGGGTGAAAAACCTATGCAATGCGTTCAGAAAAATGGCATCAAACATGAAGAGATCACTGTCAAGGACGTCATGACCCGCCAGGAAGACATTGAGGTTCTGACGCTCAAGCAAGTGATGCAGGCCAAGGTGGTTGATGTGATCGAAACGCTGAAAACGCACAACCGTAACCATGCGTTGGTGGTCGATACCGACGCACAAAGTGGCCGTCAGATGGTACGCGGTATTTTCTCAGCGTCACAGATTGCGCGCCAGTTAGGCGTGGCGACACAGATTCATTCGGTCGCTAAAACCTTCGCCCAGATCGAGGCGGTCCTGGCCAGCTGATCCGGTACAGGCAGCCGCCCCAAGGCCACGGTTTCCGTGGCCTTTTTTCTTGCGTCGGTGCAAAATTACAAGATGACTGTCCGTAAAAAGCACCCCTTCCTACGTTTTCTGCGTAACCGCCTGCATGAAGAGCATTTGGCCTGGCGCCTCATGTTTCGTGAGGAATGGGTGTCGCTATTAGTTCTTTTGCTGGGCGTGCTGTTGCTGCTCTTCTTTACGCGTCCTGTACCGATGCGCACGGTGTCGCTGGCGGTTGGCCAGCCGGGGTCTACCTATGAACAACTGGGTAAACGCTATCAGGAATATTTTGCGCGCGAAGGCGTCCGGCTGGAGCTGGTCAACACGGCGGGGTCGCGTGAAAACATTGTTGAAGCCGACAATACGGGCTCACCGGTCAATGCCGGTTTTCTGCTGGGCGGTGTGGCGCACAAGGGCGACTTTCCGCATCTGGTATCGCTGGGGAGCGTGCAGTATCTGCCACTGTGGTTGTTTTACCAGGGACCGCAGTTTGTCGGCTCGGATGTCGTCTCCTACTTCAAGGGCAAACCCATTGCCATCGGGCTGGAAGGGAGCGGTACGGAACTACTGCTGACGCGTATTCTGGCCATGCGTGGCATTAAGCTAGATCGGGATTCGGCGAACTTTCGCCGCATGAGCCACGCCGACGCCATGCAGGCGCTGCTCGACGGCAAAATCGCCGCCATGGCCATTGTCGATGGCATGGATTCGCCCACCATCCAGCACACACTGGCGCACCCCGAGATCCATATCTTCGACTTTGCCTATGCCGACGCCTATGTAAAGCGCATGCCGTATCTGGAAATGGTGACGATTCCACGCGGCTCGCTGAACCTGGTGAAGCTCGACCCGCCCAATGATATTCATATGATCGCCTCCACGGTCACCCTGCTTGTGGAAAAAACCATGCACCCGGCGCTGCAGCTTCTGTTCCTGCAAGCAACGGACGCGATCAGTGATGATTCGGACACCTTCTTCGGCCGTCCCGATCAGTTTCCGGCCTACATCGACAAGAGCATCCCGCTCAGCCCCGTGGCCGAGCGTTATTTTGCGCGGGGCGCGCCCTGGTTGAGCGGCTACCTGCCGTTCTGGCTCGTCAACTATATTGATCGCATGTGGCTGCTGGTCCTGGGCCTCTTCGCCATCGTGCTGCCGTTGTTCCGGCTGGTGCCCAATTACCGGCTGTTCCGTTCGCGCCAGTTGATCTCTGATGTTTACGACGAAATCAAAGTGATTGAAGAGCGCATGTATGTGGCGACCAGCGTCGAGGAACTGCGCTACCTCGCGGAACGGATCAACGTCCTGGATGGCGAGTTGGGCGATGTCTGGGTCTCATCCGATGAAACCAACCGGTTCTACACCATGAAGAGCGCGATCACGCTGGTCCGCCACGAGATCGACACCCGGATCCACGCGCTGTTGGCAAAGACCTGACGACCCGCGTCAGTGGTTGAGTGACTGCAGCGGCACATCGTTGGCCGGACAGTCATCGCAAGTCTCTTCCAGCTCGTAACCCATCGCGCATTCAAAGGTGCTGCCTGGTGCGGCACCCTCGGGAATGCGGGCGACCTGTACCTTGACGACGCCATCGCGCACCATGTCGAGATACTTGGCGGCGCTGTGCGACAGATCGATCACACGCGCCTGGTGTTTGGCGTGCATGCGGTCGTTCACCTTCACGACCACACATAAATTGGTATCCGGGCGCTTGACCGCCACCAGCGAGCCCAGGGGAAAGAGGTTGCTTGCCGCCGTGAACAGCTTGTTGTTGAAAATGTCGCCGCTGGCCGTCTTGCGTCCCTGAAAGCGCGGGCTGTAGAAGCTGGCCTTACCGCGCAGCCCCTGTGAGCTAATCGTCGTCGGTGTGGTCGCTTCCCGGCTGGGCAGCGTCACCTTGCTCCGCTTGCCGTCCGCGCCCAGGCTGGCGCTGGATTTGCTCTTCGCCGCGCGCGGGTTGCTCTTGACCGTGGCGCTGGCGGCATCCGTCGTGTTGTCTGCGTCAGCGCCCAGTACCGGTAACGGCCATACGAATACCCCCATCGCCAGCCAGACGGCGGCGAAAAGGGTCGTGCGCAGTTTTCCGGTATTCCATGCGTGCATCCGGCGCCTGATGGGTTAAGCAACAGGGTCATTATCCACAATTTTGAGCGAATTATTTTGACGCGGCAGTCGAGAGGCTCGTCTGGTGAGACTCTCGACGAATACGATGACCTTCATGCCCGATAACAAGGATTCACACATAAGGAGCATTGCCATGAGAAATTTCTTCGTCTGGATCGTCCTCATTTCCACCGCCGCCCTCGGCGTTGCGGTCGCGCAGCCCAATGCGGATGAACTCGCTACGGCCGCTCAAATGCCGCCGCATCGCCGAGCTGCTTGATGTGGCTGTCAGTTGCCCGCCATGCCCGCAGCAACCCGAACCGCAGTCGTCACCCAGTTAATCGCAAGCTTTTGAAAAGCTTCCGGTGTGCTGGATTCGGTACGGAAGGTTTCGCCAGCCATCGTGTAAACGCCTTCGCCCAGCACTTTGCCGGTGACGCTGTCACGCATTTTGGCTTCGACGACCAGCATGGGCGTTTTGCTATCCAGGCCGGTGGCTTTTTGTGCGGCGAAGAGCACGGCCGAGATGGGCACGACGTTCCATGGTTTGAAGCCTTCACCTTCAACTTCGGCACCGGTGATGGCGACGCTGAGGCGCGCAATACCTGCGCCGGGTTTATCGACGACGTTGAATCGCTGCGCAGCTTTTTCGTGCAACTCCTTGTCGATGATCATCCGGGTCTGGTAGATGGTTTCATCCGTCAACCCCTTCTTGCCTTCGGCCTTGAGCGCGGTCTGATACAGGACGACCGGGTCAATCATGATGCCTTTCCAGTCGCTGCGCTGGAAATCCGGGCTGATGTAACGGTAAACGTTAACACCAGGAGCCGGGCTTCCGACATTCTGCAGACGGTTGTATTCCGATGAGGTCAGGAAACCTGATTTCTGCGCATCTGAAAGACCACCACCGCCGCAAGCGACGAGTACGCTCGCAGAGATGGCCAGAACGGCGATTTGCGTTGCACGGCGGAAGAATGCTGGTGTGGCGGTCTGGCGCATGAGAATCCCGGGTTGAGGTGTTTAATTACAGCAGACTAAAACGAAGGCGGGGCGCTGTCCAGCCTCTGTGACAAAAAAATTACTGAGTGACCATCAGATTGTCATCCGCTAGCGATCTTGTGCGTTATCAGCAGCAGGCGTTGTTACTTTCAAAGGAGTGCGCCATGAAGTGTCGTTTGAAAACATGTTGTGCTGTTGCTGCTGTGGCGTTGACGGCGATGGTCAGCCAACCTGTGCTGGCAGGTGGTGGTTGGGGACATCATCATGGCGGAGCTTATGGTCGTGGCTGGGTGCCGTTTGCGATGGGTGCGGTGGTTGGTGGTATTGCCATAGGTGCCATGCTGCAACCGCAGCCTGTGATTGCACAACCGATCTATACCCCGGTGCCGCCAGCTTATATGCGCCCGCGTGTGGTCGTGCCGCCGCCGGTTTATGTGGTGCCTGCGCCACCACCACCGGTGTTTTATCCCTATTAAGCGGCAGGTGCGCCTTGGGCGGCGACCATCTTTTGCAGGGTCTGGTAATCGACCTTTCCTGTACGTAGCACCGGGAGCTCCGCCATGTAGATGACCTCGCGCGGGAGCCAGGTATTCGGAATCCGTTCGGCGCTGAAATGTTCGCGAATGGTGGCGGGCTGCAGGGCAGGGTCGCTGGTGTACAGGCGGATCAATGGCTTGGCTTGGTCTTCGGTTTCGATGGCGATGGCTGCATGATGCGCATCAGGCGAGAGCTTCGTGACTTCGTCTTCAATGAAACCAAGGGAGATCATTTCTCCGGCGATTTTGGTAAAGCGTTTCTTGCGTCCTTTAATGGCGAGGAAGCCATCGGCATCGACCGTGACGATGTCGCCGGTATCGTACCAGCCATCATTTAGCGATGAGCGATTTTCGGTCAGATCGTGCAGATACGATTTCATCAGATTCGGGCCACGGACATGTAGTACGCCCCCTTCTTCAATGCCTTCGTGAGGTTCGATGCGGTACTCGATATGTGGCAGGATACGGCCGACGGTGCCCAGGCGCATGGCACCTGGCACGTTAACGGCAATGACTGGGGCGGCCTCCGTGGCGCCGTAGCCTTCCAGCATGGTGACGTTCAGGTTTTCGTACAGTTCGCGCGTACGGGGTTTCAGTCGTTCTGCGCCGGCAACCACAAAGCGCAGTGAGGCAAAATCCTCGGGTTTGCCGGCTTTGTAGAGTTGGCTCAAAAAAGTGTCCGTCGAAATCATGACGGAGGGCTTTTCAGTTCGCAGCAGTTGCAGGTTTTCCTTATGGCGTAACGGCGAGAGGCCAATCACGCAACGCATGCCATGAAGTAGCGGCAGCAGGACGCCGCCGGTCAGACCCAGGGCATGGAAATGAGGCAGCGGGCAGAACATGACTTCGTGTTTGCCGACTGGAAATGCATGCAGGATCTGATCGACATTTGCGAGCAGGTTACGGTGGGTCAGTACCACGGCTTTGGGTTCGGCTTCGCTGCCGGATGTAAATAGGATTACAGCGGCATCATCTGGATTGCTGCGCTCAGTTTGAAGGCGTTTGAGCTTGACGCGCAGTAGGCCACCCAGCTTGGCCAGCCGACCGATGCGTTTGGCAATATCTTCCAGAAACAGTGTTCGGATGCCTTGTGCGGCAAGCTTTTCCGGAAGATCGGTGAGCTGGCTTTTCTTCAGGAATTGGTGTGAGGTAAGCAGTACGTCGATATGCGCGCGTTCGCAGCAACGGATGAGCGTCGGTAACGGAAAAGTGTAATTCAAAATGGCAGCGGCTTTGTGCGCAAAGTGGCAGCCGAAGATAGCGACGACGCCGGTCACACTGTTGGGTAGCAGGCACCCGACGTGATGACGGTGCGTCATGGATTCGATCTGACGGGCCAGAATGGCACAACTGATGATGAGCCGCTCATAGCTGAGCGCGCGGCCCAGTTCATCGCTGACAATCGGGGCGCGGCTACGATGCGCCGATGCGGCCATGAGCAGGCGTTTGGGAATCGTCTGGTTAGCGGACATAAGCAGTTTTTCAGTGAAATTAGAGCGTGACTTCAATCAGTTTGCCATGCGCCGGAAAAAAGATCACGGTGCGAATAGCAAGACCGGCAGCCGCTTCATGAGCATAGAGCGCCGCATAGCGCTTGAGTTGGGCACGGTAGCTTTCTGCTTTGGCTTCCAGTGTGGCCTCAATGTGCTCGTGCTGGTGCAGGCGGAGTGTTTTGTAATCGATGATCCAGCGCGTCCCGTCGGCGATGAAGGTACGATCAATGACGTGGCGCTGGTATTCGGGCGCCCCATGATGGCTGCTGTCAGGCTCGAGCGGCGGGCTGCTGAGCGGCACTTCGCAATCAGCATCGTCATGTGGGCCAAGAATCCAGCGGCCGACATCGGTGGACACGGCATTCTGCAGGGTGTCATGCACGATATCGGCGGCTGCATCGATCTCTTCGGGTTCATGCCCGAGATCCCTGAAATATTGTTTAAAACGCTTGCGCAAGGTGTTGAGGCGGGCACTGTGCCATGTTGCTAATCCATCCCGGGCGATGATCTCCAGATATTGATGAACCAGCGTGCCGATATCCATTTCCAGTGTGCCGTTGAAGAGGCTTGTGGTGTCTTCGTGGATCGTCGGCATCACCGGGGGAGGGAGTGTGGGAACAGTTGGCGGTGCAATGACGCGGATCAGCTTTGGAATGAAATTGGCTGTGTCAATCTGGATTGCCGGGGGCAATGGTGCCGCCGTTTTACGGGCAGCGGCAACGAATGTACTTTCCAATGCTGGCCACAGCGGGGCCAGTAGTGCGCTGGCGGCAGGCGGTGTCAGCATGGCGGGGTCGTCAGACTTGCGGTCGCGGCTGACGCTGCCCAGTAGATGCAATCGGCGGATAGCGCGGGTAGCTGCGACATAGAGTACGCGTTTGTCTTCGTTAAGGCGGCGGGCACGCTCCAGACTACGTAACAGGTCATAAGGCGTTGGTGTGGGGGATTCGGCCCTACCGGCGGGGGGCGCCGGGGCGACGACCAGGTGCTCGCGGCCATCCGATGCGAGCAGTGAGTTATCCCAGAGCAGTAATGCCTTGTCGTCAGGTGGCGGCGTGCGGTGCAGGCCGGGCAGGATCACCGTGTCAAATTCCAGCCCTTTGGATTTGTGAATCGTCATAAGCTGGATGTGGTGGCTGTCTGGTCGGGCGTCTGGCGTAGCGAACAGGCGCTCCAATGCCTCATCCAGTCGAGAGAGATCAAGCGCACCGTGATCTTCGAGGCCATCGAGAAGCTGGAAATAAGCGGCAACATCGTTGATGTCTGCCGGTTGCATCAGGCAGGCCGGACCGCCGATGGCGCGCCAGACACCTTCCACCCAGCGCCGTGGGCGTTGTAACCCACGCTGCGCATAGGCCTCGGCGAAAGCCTGACGGATGGGATGCAGACGGGCGTTTCCGTCCTTGGTTAAGGCGTTGAGGCGGTTTTCATCCTGCATCAGTGACCACAGTGTTTGCTGGTGGTCATCGGCAGCCAGGGTGTGCAGGTCGGCCAGAGTCAACCCGCACCAGGGGGCGCGCAGTATGGCCAACCAGTGTACACGGTCGCCGGGGTGGTGCAGGGCGCGCGTGAGAGAGACTAGATCCTGAACGCATTGCCGGGCCGCCAGCGCATCGATTTCGACAGCCTGGAATGGCAGGGCTGCCTGCTGTAATTGGGAGACGAGGGCATCGAGATGGCTGCGCGCGCGGACAAGCACGGCAACGGTGCCGTCAGGGTTTTCGCTACGGGCGCTGCGAATCAGTTCGAGCATCGTGGCGGCTTCTCTGTCATCAGCCAGCGATTTGGGTGCCGTATCACCTGTGTCGGGGTCGCTCTTAGCGCTGATGATCGGATGTATCGATACGCGGGATTGCGGCGAAGTACCTTTGTTAGGTACCGATGGTGCATAGGTGACGGCGCCGACCATGATGTCGTCGGTTGGGGCGAATACGCCATCGAAAGTCTGATTGACCCAATCGACAATTTCGGGGTGCGAGCGGTTGTTAAGGTACAGCCGCAGGGGTTCCGGGCGAAGCTTGCCCAGTCCGTGCTGACGAATGTGCAGAAACAGACCCACATCCGCCTTACGGAAGCGGTAGATTGACTGCATCGGGTCGCCCACCAGAAAGACGGAGCGATGGGGCTCGTGCTCCCAGCCATTGGTCAGTCGTGTGAGCATGTCCACCTGCAGCGGGCTGGTGTCCTGAAATTCATCGACGAGCAGATGGCTGATTCGGTAGTCAAGCCGTTCGCGGATAGCACTTGGGGTATCGTCGTCACCGAGCGCGGCATACGCCCTGGCCGCGACCTCACCGAAGTCTACGGTTTTTTCGCGGATAAACACCAGCCAGAGTTGCGCATTGGCCAGGCGCAGTAATAAGGCCAGATGCGTCACGATGTCTGTGGCGGCATCATCCAGCCATGGATCTGGCAGCGTGCGAATTTCGGCCAATGCGGACCCATCGCCTGTTGTGGCAAAGTCGGCAATGGCGTCGAGAAGCACCTGCTTTTGTGCCTGATGTGCGGCACCCGTCAGGTTAATGGGCTTCTGATAGATTTTTCGTAATTCGTTCTTGCCGGTCAGGAACAGATCAGCCAGGCTACGCCAGTAAGGCAGATTGTCCGGGTTGCCGTCAAGCGGGGTATTCCAGTGAGCGAGCGTGTGTATGGGAGACTCGGGGCTGAGTTCGGCGGCGTAGCGGGCGGCTGCCATAAAGGTTTGTTGTCGGGCAGGCGTGATCCGTCGGGCGATGTCGTCTAGCCGATGCCCGACGAGTTCACGCAGCACGTGCCCGACATCGTTCTGTAGTGACGCCGGATCGGTATCGTAGGCATGTTTCAGCCATTGATCGCGCCGTGCCAGCATGTTGACCAGCATGCGCTGCAGACGGTTGGCATCGTTATCAAAGTAAGCCAACGCCTGGGCGACGGTCTCGCTTTCCGGCGTATTGGCTTCCAGCAGATCAAGGGTGTTGCGTGCTGCCTGTTCATAGTAGGGTGTGGCGTCGTTGGTGATAGCCGGTTGGGTGCCAAAACGTGACAGCAATGGCATCTGGCGGGCAATGCGTGCCGAAAGTGCGTCCAGCGTCATCACGCGAAGCCGGTCGGGTTGCTGCAATAGTTGCCACTGGCGGTGCTCGTTGCGCTCAAGCACGGCGCAGGCCAAGCGGCGCGTTGTCTGTTTATGGGGCGGCGCGGCGGGATCGGCGGGTTGCGTCGCACTGATCAGGCTGTGCATGATCCGCTCACGCATCTCGGCGGCGGCCTTGTTGGTGAAGGTCAGTGCGATAATCTCTTCGGGTTCATCGACGCAGGTCAGCAGCACCAGAAAACGCTGAGTCAGGAGTTCGGTCTTACCGGCACCGGCTGGTGCATCAATGATGAATGAACGCATCGGGTCAAGTGCCGCCAGGCGCGCGGCGCGATCGTCGGCAAGCAGGGTATCCGGGGTCACGTTCGGGGAGCTCATACGGTGGGTGCGCTGTTCGTGTACGTTGGTGCTGCGGTTTGCAGCACGGCATCAAGCTGCTGTTGGCGTTCCCTGATGCGCAGCAATGGCAGTACGTCGCAATAGCGGAGGTCGTTGTCGCTGGTGATGCGCACACTGGCATCGCCCGCGCGTACTTCCCGTGCGACCCGATGAATGGCGTCGCGCCAGTGTTGGAGTACGCTGGGCCAATCCGGAAACCGGACGTCATCAAATTGGCGGCGGCCTTTGTCGCTATCGACTGCGTGAACATTGGGCAGTAGATGATTGTCCTGACAGACGCCTTTGAAACCAACCCCGGTGACATGCACTTGGCCAAAGGCGACCCCGGCGATCTCGCCGTTCGGGTGGTCGGCGATGGCGGCGTAGATCGGCAGTTGGGGTTCCGTGATCCGATCGTTGGCCCAGTTTCGGGTATCGATACTGGCGCCGGTTTTATAGTCGATGATGAGCGTGCGGCCATCGGCCAGTTGATCGATGCGATCAATGCGCAGATGCGTGACGATGCCTTCAATCATGATGTCGCGTGCGCCTTCTGCCTCAAGAACCGTGAATGCCTCTTTGCGAGTGGTTTCCAGTTGGAGCCAGGCATCAATCAGACGTTGTAGCCGTTGCTGCTCCAGAGCGGCCTGGCGTGGTTTGAGTGCTTCCTGCTTCTGATCGGCGTTGAATTTGTCCAGTGCTGAGCGAGCAGCCTGTGCGACGGCTGCTTGCCGAGTTTGATCTGACATCGCCTGCAATGTTGACAGGTCACCCGTAGCCTTCCAGAACAGTTCCAGCGTGTCATGCACCAGCGTACCGCGTTGACGGGGATCAAGTCCTTCAGTAGGCACGGCCAGCGCTTTCGCGCCCAGGCGATATTGGTAGAAGCCCCAGGCGGGGCAGATGGCTTGTGCCCGAAGCAGACCGGTCCCGCCGCTGACTTTATGGCCCTCGGGCACGCCGGGTGCCATCGCGTCGTCAATAGCTTCGAGCTGCGATGGGCCTTCGGGTAGATGCCCAGCCCACGGCACGACCATCGGCGGTAGCGGGGTGGCTGGACTGAGCTCACGCAGTAGCGGACTGGGCTGCAGGGTGACTGCCTGTGCTTGCTGCGGGTAGCTGATATGTAACTCGGGTGCGCTCTGCAGCAGGCGGTGCTGAATGCGTCGCGCGAAATCGAGTTGCACCGTGGCGCAGGCATTGGGCGAACCGGCAGTGCGTTGTGTTTCGGCGGACAGCAAGGGATTCGGTTTGGCGGCGGGTGGCCATGCCGCGTCGGTTAGCCCCATGATCCAGGTGGCGTCGAATTCGAGGCCGGCGGCCTCCAGGACACCGAGAATTTGGATGGGGGGCGTACCACGCGTTTTAGGTTGGAACAGGCGCTCGTTGCACTGTTGTGACAGCAGAGCCACGGCGCGGCTGAAGGTGATGGCGCCGGTGATCTGGTCGAGCTGCGCGAGTTTACCCAGCTCTTTGGCGAAGGCTTCGTGTGTTTGAAATTCATGACTGCCCAGATGTGCGTCAGCCAGCCAGCCAGACTGGCCCAGTATGGTCTGAAAGATGCGGCGCCAGGCAGAGGGTAAACGACTGCGGTTGCTCAGCCCTTGCGCAGTTGACAACATCGTCTGCAGATAGCCCAGGGTGTATGGCGCGGTTAGCGTCTGTTTGTGGACGAGGTAGTGCGCATAACTGTCGTAGCGCTTGAGTGGGGCCTTGGGTGCAACGCCTTCGCGCAGTGCTGAATCCAGCCGCGCACGCGCATCGGATTCTCCTTTGACCGACCAATAGGGGCTGAGTAGCAGTTCGCTGATCGTACGTTGCTCAACGGCATGGCTCTGTGTCAGCGCCTGAAGCAGCGTTAGCGCAATTCGCACAACCGGATAGGTTGAGAGTGGTTGGCCCAGGCTGACATTAAAGGGGCGGGGTTGTTCGGCATGGCGTGCCAGCACCAGCGACGGATCAATGACGTCTTCCAGTGCGTTGGTCAGCGGATGCTGGTAAGCCGCCAGGTCGGGCGCCACGATCCCGATACGGCAACGGGGGTTGGTCTGCAGGTGTTTGTGTGCCCAGTGCGCAACGCTGAGGCACTCCTGATAGAGATCGGTCGCGGTATGAAGCTGCGGCGCGCCGGGGGCAGCGGTGGCCGAGGTTAATGTGTGGAGTGTACAGCCCCGCGTCTGCAGCGCGGTTTGCAGGCGTTGCTCCAGCGGCGTGTAATGGTCGAATCCGGCAAACCCGATAGCAGCGGGCAATGGCATGTCGCTGTGTTGGATATGCCGGATCAGTATATCGTTCAGGCTGGCGCTATCAATCAAACGATGGTCTCGGCAATGTTCGAGAAAGCGTTCGCGCCAGTGACGGAATTGCGTCTGCTCCTCGCTGGCAAATGCGCTACCGAAGTCGCCAGTGCTCGCAATGTTCCAGTTGATAATCAGGGCATGGGCTTCGGCGGCTGTGGCGGCCAGTGCGCGCACATCGAATAGCATCGACGTGTTGCGATCCAGATGCTCATGAACGATTTGCTCCCAGATCAGTTGCTCCTGGAAGGTGTCCAGCACACGCACGCCTTGCAACGCCGGTGGTGCGAGATCGCGTAACGTCATAGCCTCATAGAGTGCCAGTAGCCATTGCGCGTATGTCGTACTGTGCAGTGTTCGCCAGCTCGTCACATGGCCTGCCGCCATATCGTGGGCCTTGGCCAGGGTTTGTGCCAAACGGAGGGTGGCGCAGATCACGACGCTGTCGGGCGGCAGTTGATCCCGGGAAATCGGTGCGAGGGAAGGAGGGGAGCGATCTATCATAAGCACGTCGTCTACAGTTAACATACTAGCTGAAGCCGCATGTTCTCGTCTGATATTTGCTCAAGGAATGCCCCTATGTCCAAACTGTTACCCATCGCTGCGCTTGTCCATCAGCGCAAAACTGCCAAGGCCTTCGAGCCCGGTCATACCCTGACGCCAGCGCAATCCGCGGCCGTGCGCGATCTGTTGCGCATGAGTCCCTCGTCCACCAATGCACAGCCCTGGCACTTTATGATTGCAACAACGGATGTCGCCAAGCGCAAGGTTGCGGCGGGAGCAACCGGTCATTTTTCTTATAACGCGCCGAAGATCATGAATGCCGCCGAAGTGGTGGTGCTGTGTGTACGCACACAACTCGATGACGCTTATTTGATGCAAGTGCTGGATCAGGAAACGGCAGACGGCCGTTTAGCCAACGAAGAAGCCCGCATGAATCAGCATCAAGTGCGTAAGGGCTATGTGCAGAAACATGAGGCCGCAGGGTCGCTGCTGGCCTGGGGAACGCGTCAGGTCTATATTGCGTTGGGTTTTCTGTTGCTCGGCGCGGCGGAAATGGGTGTGGATGCCTGCCCGATCGAAGGCTTTGATTGCGCGGCGGTCGATGCAGAACTGGGCTTGGCCGAGAAGGGTTTGGCCAGCGTGGTACTGGTGGCACTCGGCCAGAAATCCGCGGCAGACTTCAATGCGGCATTGCCCAAGTCGCGTTTGCCGGCGGCTCAGGTGATTACCGAGCTCTGAAACAGTTTAATTGAGGGGGGCGTCCTCGTCATCGCGTGGCCGGTGCCAATACAGCCAGCCCCAGACGCTGATGACGAGGAGCAAGACAAGGCCCAACTCCAGAAATGCGAAGAGTGGCACGAAAGTTCTCAGTTCACCGATGCGCGTTTGGGTTGCCGGGCTGCAAAACGATAGAGCACAACGGCAAGTGCGATTTCAAACAAAAAGTTGAAACCGGTTGCCAGATCCATCCCGCTGTCTTCCAGGCGATTGCCCAGTTGGTAGGTCCAGGGGGTGAGCGCAATCACGGTCAGGCAGACTAATAGGTTGCGGCGAGGGCTCAGTGCGATGCGCTGCGCCGACGGCAAGGCAAAGCAGCCGATCAGCAGGGCGACGGCTGCCGTGGTGCCGTTTTCAAAACTGAGACTGCCAAAATCCGGCGTGACGAGCACGCCATATAGGGTGGAGACCAGGCCCAGGGCAATCGCAAACGTCGCCACACCCAGCGCAATCCGGCGGGCAAGCCGCAAGCCGCCCTGATGCCGTTTTGGAGGCAGACGTTTTGGCTGCGACCGACCTGGTGCGATCGCCTCCTCGGGTAAATCAAAGCGTTGCCGGATCTCCCCGGACGATGGTTGTCCGGGCGATCCGGCGGTCATAATGAACTTAGCCTTGCAGAACCGTTTTGAGCGACTTGCTGCGCTGCTCCAGATGCTTGAGGCCGGCATCGGACAGAACCAGCGTCTTGGCGCGGCCGTCGGTGGCCGAGCGGGCGACATCAATCATCCCCCGGTTTTGCAGTTCGACGACTTTGCGATGGACTGTCGGACCGGTGCCGAACTGCAGGCTTTGCACGAGGTCGGTGATCTTGACCGACTTGCCGTTGGCATTGGCTTCGTGCATATAGGCCATTACTTCTTCGCACCCTTCAAAACCGGCGTCGCTGGTATTTGAGATGCGCATGAAATTGAGCAGGCGTACATAAGAGTTTTTTGATTTCATAATGAGGTTCCCTGTTGGATAACTTTTCGCTATTTTGCCACCTAAGCACACATAATGTGCATGAGCTTTTTTATAAAGCCGTTGACGATTTGTGGGTAAAGGCCGATACCCAGAATTATCTGACATCCATTAGTGGCAGCTCTGAATCACGCTGACCATGCTGCGATCATTCATGTCATCGACATGATTGGTGTAAAAGCGAACGGTAGAGCCTTCGCGGCTGATGTCGATGGCGAGGTACATCATGGGTTGTTTTTGTGTCATCTCGAATTTCTGCGCTGTTTGCAACGCCAAACCGGTGCCGGTTTGCTGTTGACTCAGGGCAGGGTGTCCGGCGCTGGCCCAGCGTTTGCTGATGCATTCGGCCATGGCCTGCGGGGGTTCTGTCGTAAATGCGGTATAGCGCGGCACACTGCTCCGCAGATGGGCGCTGGAAACGTCTATGCTACTGCAGCCGACTAATCCGGCCAGCATCGTCAGGGTCAGTGCGTGAAAAAATTTCATGTAGCAATGCTACGTGAGGTCTTGGTTGGTCACAAGTTCGGCGTGTCATGGGCGGACACCAGCAGTATGCGCAAAGCATTTTAACTGCCTGATTCAAATAAACATTCAAAAAATGTTGCATTGCAGCAAATCGGTGCTATACTGCACAGGTCAGATTGCTGACGCCCTCACTTAAAAAAAGGATTGACCATGACCAAGACCGCGAATATGCCGAATGTTGAAGAACTGACCGCCGCCAACGCCGCGGCGATTGCCAATCTGGAGGCCGTCGCCAATACTGCACTTGAAGCCATTGAAAGCCTCTCGGCGTTGAACTTGAACTTTGCCCGCGCCTCGCTGGACAAGGGTTCGAAGCAAGCCGGTGTTGTGCTGAAGCTGAAGACCCCGCAGGAAGCAGCCGCTGTAAGTGCAGAATCGGTACAGCCGGCTGTTGAAAGCGTTGTTGCTTATGCCCGCGGTGTATACGACATCGCCAACGGCGCCGCTTCGGAAATCAGTGGTATGTTGAAAAAGCAGTTTGATGATCTGAGCAAGAAGGTGCAGGACGCAGCCGTGACAGGCGCCAAGGCTGCCCCGTTTGGTTCGGATGTGGTTCTGGCCGCCATCAAGCAAACCGTTGAAGCCAACAACGCTGCATACGCCAACCTGAGCAAGGCCGTGAAGCAAGCTGCTGAAATTGCAGAGGCCAACGTGTCTAAGGCCACTGAAGCCGCTGTTAAGGCGACCAAGCGCAAGTAATTACCTGCGCCGCCCCGCGCTCGGGGTGGGGGTCACCGCATGGCTTTGTGCGTGCGGTTCAAACGGGGCTCGGCTCTTTTGCCGGGCCCCGTTTGTCATATGTGTAACCGCCATACAGTCACTCGTTGGCATGTGCATCATTGACCATACTGACAATCTGCCCCGTCGCCGCATCGATTGCGCGTACTGCACAACTTGGAAACGCCTTGCGAATACAGTAGACATGAGACTGAACGCCGTCGAGTGTTTCGTCCAGTGCTTCATAAAACGACCAGTCTGTTCTGGCCGGCTTGAGTACTTCGATCGTGAATGAATAACGCATCACCGCCTCCTTTGCGCTGACGGATGCCCGTCATGCGACCACCAAGGTCCTCAATGTCAACGTATCCAGTGCCCGAACAATGTACTCCGGGTAAATACGTTTGATCAGCGCGACCTGCTTCTTGATCTGCTGCAGGGCCATGGCGCCCGTTTCGACAGCCACCCACTCGAAGGTTGTCGGTATGCGTATCTCAATCTTGTATTTCATAGTGTCTCCCCCTGCGCCTCTTATGAGGTCTGTATCTCGCTTTAATGTAATACGTTTATCAACGCATAACAAGTTGCAGGGCAAAAAAGCTTTCCGGCTTGAAGCGCTCAGTTAACGCCCGGAGCAGCCGACGACTTGTTTTTGAGAAAGCGGATGTAAGCGCGGCTGACGGCATCGGGCGCCTCAACCATCGGCAAATGGCCGACTGCGGGTAAATCTTCACGGTGGTGGCGCGGATATTTCGCGGCCAGTTTATCGGCGCTGGCGATGTTAAAGACATGGTCTTCCTTGCCCCAGAGAATCAGCGTGGGCAGACGAGCGCCGTCATGGTCTTCCAGCACGCGGTCATACAGATTCACGATATTCCAGACCTGAATGTAATGCGTTGTGTTTTCCCGATACGGCTCAAGAATTGAGGCTTGTACCTCGGCACTGAGTGTTGGTGCATGGACCAGCAGCATGTGTAGTTCGGCGTCCAGCGCCTCGGGTGTTAATGGAACGAAGGGATTGTTCCCGGCCAGAATGCTGTTTTTTACCGTATCGGCCCACGGGCCGATACCCAGGGCGCCACCGATAAACGCGAGGGACTGGACCGCCTGCGGGTGCTCATGGGCATAGAGTGCCGCTATGGCGCCGCCCATGGAGTTACCGGCAACATGTTGCGGCCGAATACCTGTTTGCCGAACAAACTCGCCGAGCAAGCGCACCTGGGCTTCCAGCGGGAACGCGTCCAGCGCATAGCCTTGCGATTGCCCGTAACCGGGTAGGTCTGGCGCAACAGGTCGGTAGCCAGCATCCGCCAGCGCACAGAGAACGTCATGCCATTGTTCCTTTTGCGCGAACAGTCCGTGTATGAGCAGGATGCTGGGGCCGGCAGCGTTATCGCCGGCCGTCAGGTAGGGCATGGTGCCGTGCTCGACCTGGGCCTGGCCTTGGCGGATCTCACAGGCGTTCGTAGTGTGTGCGAAACTCGAAAGCGCACAGAAGAGCAATAACAGCGAGAGGCGGATCGTCTTCATGGTGACTCCAAATGAGCAGGTTGATCGGCGAGAAAGGTGTCGTCATGTGTATAGGCGGGGCTACAGCAACATAAGATGACCAGCGGCATCGCGCCGATGTTTTCGACCCAATGATGGGTGCCCGGTGCGATGCAGATCGTATCGCCCGGTGCGACATCGAACACCTTGGCGTCCAGGTGCATGCGCCCCTGGCCCTGAGTAACGTGATAGAGCTCTTCGGTCATCAGATGCCGGTGGCAATGTGTCTTGCCGCCGACCGGAATCGTCGCCTCGGCAAGGCTCTGGTTCTGATTGCCCTGGACGGCAGGGTGCACCAGCTCACGGATTTCTGAGCCATCCTTGGTCATGTAGGAGATGACGCTGGCATAAGGCTGGTGCATGTTACTTCCCCGTAAATCTGGGTTTGCGTTTGTTGCGAATGGCATCCAGGCCTTCTGCATAATCATCGCTGCTGTAAACGGCGTGCCGCAGTTCCTGCAGTCGCTCGAACTCGGCGACGGGCATGTCTTGGTTGCTGGTGAGCGCTTGAACGGCGTCTTTCATCACCGAAATCGCGCGCGGGGAGTTTTCGCAAATGCGTGCCACCAGATTGTTCGTGAAGTCTTCCAGCATATCAGCGGCGATGGCATAGTTGATGGCGCCGGATGCAGCCAGTCTTTCTGCGCTCAAAGGCTGCGCGGTGTAAAGCAACTCGTTGAGCAGGTGTGAATCAATCGCCCGGGTAAAAGTCGAAAGCCCATTGATGTTATAGGGCACACCGATTTTGGCCGGGGTAATGGCGAACGTGGTGTCCCTAGTTGCAATGACAATGTCGCAAGCCATCGCCATTTCGCATGCACCACCCCAGACCGAGCCTTCAATCATGGCAATGATCGGGGCGGGGAATGTCTGAATCAATCGCACCAGATGAGGCAGGGTTTCCGACCAATGCAGTGGGTCATGCCCTGGCGGTGGCAATTCGTCCACGTCATGTCCCGCAGACCAGACCTTGACGCCCTTGTTCGCGCGCAGAATGACTGCGCGTGCATGTTTTAAACGAAAGTCATGAAGAATCCTGACCAACTCATTGATGAACGCAACGCTGATGACATTCCGATGCGCATCGTTGTTCAGAGTGATGGTGCCGACAGCACCTTCCAGGCAGCTTTCAAGCATGATGTTAATCCTTGTGGGTCCTTAGAACCCGTTTGTCGTCAGCGCTTTGTCCGGCGGTGATTTCAAGACCAACGCCTTTGTTAACGAAATCGTAGCGGATGACTTTCATCAGATCGACGTCGCTTTTTCTGTAGAGACCCACCGCAACCATCTGGTCGTAGAAGTCGGCGACCCGTTGCGGGTTCATGCTGCCGATGCCCGATACCAGGGCATCGCCAGAATTTACGATGCCGTGTGATTTCATCAGCGCAACGGATTCTTCAATCTCACTCAGGCTGAGCTCGGGGTTTTCACGCATCAGCAGTGCATTGGCTTGCGTGCGGTCGCCGTACAGGTAGTGGGCCCAACCGAGTATGGAGGCTTCGACGAAGCGCGCCACGATATCCGGGCGTTCCTGCACGAGGGCCAGGCGCGTTTCCAGCAGCGTGCTGTAGGTTGAGAATCCATGGTCGGCGAGTAAGTGAACCACCGGTATGAACCCCGCTTGTTCATGAACCGCGATCGGCTCCGCCACAGAGTAGCACTGCTGGATCGATTTCTTGTTGGCAATAAACGGCGCCAGGTTGTAGTTATAGTTGCGGATCGCCTTGTCGCGGAAACCATGGACATTTTCCAGCCATTTCCACGCCAGAAACTGCGTGTCTTTCGACACAAAGGCAATGGGTGCCGTTTTGAGGTTATCAAAGTTCTCGTAACCCTGGCCTGGGTGGGCCATAAAGGCGAGGGGGTCTTTCTGGAAAATGGCGGCGACCACCACCGTCGGCGCCCTGTTTTTGTAATTATCAAAAACCGTCAGCAGGTTGGCCGTCAGCAGGAAATCAATGCGCCCGGCGAGAAGCAGCGGCTTGTAGTTGACCTGACCGCCGCCCTGGATGATGTCGACTTTTAACCCAAAGCGTTCGTAAGTGCCATCGACTAGCGCCTGATAGAAGCCGCCATGCGGTGCCTCGGCGCGCCAGTTGGTGGCCAGACGCACATGATCCAGCGCGGTGGCCCAAGCGGGGGCGAGCAACAGCAGGAGCGGCAGGCTGCATCGGACAACCAGGCGGCGGCAGGATCGGAACATGGTTAGAGACCTGCGTCGTCAGCCGTATCCCGGCCATTGCTTTGCCACGAGCCGAGCAGAAGGCGGGACAGGCCGTTCGAGAGGGTATAGATCAGCACACCCGTGAGAACCAGCAACATCAGTGCGGCATACATGCGCGGAATATCCATGCGGAAACTGGCCTCCAGGATTCTGGAGGCCAGGCCAGAGTTTCTGCCGCCAACGCCCGCCACCATCTCGGCCGTGACGGCGCCGATGAGGCTCAAGCCGCCGGATATTTTCAGACCAGCCAGAAAGTAGGGAAGCGCGCTGGGCGCCCTGAGCAGCATCAGGCGTTGCCAGGATGTCGCTTCGTAGAGACGAAAAAGATCCAGCAGGTTTTTATCAACGGCACGCAGCCCAATCAGCGTATTCGACAGAATGGGGAAGAAGGCGACGATCCACGCACAAATCAGCAGCGCTGCCGTAGTGTTATCAACGTAGATCATAATCAACGGCGCGACTGCCACAATCGGTGTCACCTGCAGGATGATGACCAGGGGAGTCAGCGCGCGCTCCAGATAGGGCAGCATCGAGAAAACGGTGGCGATGAGAATGCCGCCGAGACACGCCAGCAGCAGCGCACCCAACGTAATCTTGATGGTAAACCACCAGCTATGCGCCAATGATGGCCATCCCTCAATGCTTGCCTGTAGCACATCCAGTGGGCCGGGCAGTATATACGCCGGGACGCCGTCAAACCGGGTGAATAACTCCCACAGCAGCAATAGCAGCGCCATGCCGGCAATGGGCATGATGATGTCGTTTCTTGCTGCTCGGTTCAGTGATGCGTTCATGCCGCGGCCTTGTTTGGAGCAACTGCGGCGCCGCTTAAGGTCGCACTCAATTGAGCGGATGCTTCCAGAAAGCCTTGCGATAAACGGA
>JBLIZO010000087.1:0-8457 GCA_048859965.1 Fluviibacter sp. | reverse complement strand
ATCAAGCTGCTGAAATGCGTGTTTCGAAGATCACCACACTGGTCCTGGCTGTTGTGGCAATCATCCTCGGCATTATGTTCGAGAAGCAGAACGTTGCCTACATGGTGATGCTGGCCTTCGCCATCGCTTGTTCGGCAAACTTCCCGGTACTGCTGATGTCGGTCATGTGGAAGGACTGCACGACCAAGGGTGCGGTGGTCGGTGGTTTCGTTGGTCTGATCGCTTCGGCGGGTCTGACGATTCTGTCGCCGGCAGTGTACGAAGCTGTGATGGGCAATCCGAAGGGTAGCGCACCGTTCCCGTACGGTTCGCCGGCGCTGTTCTCGATGACAGCCGCCTTCGTGACCATCTGGATCGTGTCGAAGCTGGACGGCAGTGCCCGTGCTCAGCAAGACCGCGATGGTTACCCGGCGCAGTTTGTGCGTTCGGAAACCGGTATCGGTGCTGCTGAAGCCTCGGCACACTAAATCGGTACCACCCAACCACCTTGCGTGGTAAGAAAGGCCCGGGCTTCGGCTCGGGTCTTTTGCTTTTTTGGGGTGGGCCAAGAGCCCGAAAGCCGCGCTGCAAGCGGCGGGCAGATGCCTCGAATGTTATACTGGCGGCCGACTACGCACCATCTCGACGCTATTTCCCCGGCCTATGCCTCTTCATCTCATCGGTCTCAATCACCATACCGCACCCCTGGCGATCCGGGAGCGCGTGGCCATTGCCGCCGAAGAGATTGGCAATGCCTTGGTGACCCTACGGGAAAGTGGTGCTGCCAGCGAGGCAGCGATTCTTTCCACTTGCAACCGGACAGAGCTCTACGTTGAAGGCGATTCGGCGGATGCCGTACTCGAATGGTGGATGGGGCATTCCGGCATGAGCCTGGATGAAGCGCGCCCATTTCTTTATCTGCACGCAGAACAGGATGCTGTGCGGCAGGCATTACGCGTCGCCGCCGGTCTGGATTCCATGGTGTTGGGTGAACCGCAGATACTGGGTCAAATGAAAGACGCGGCACGTACAGCTAAGCAGGTGGGCGCACTGGGAAGCCATTTGCACCGATTGTTTCAGCATGCCTTTACGGTGGCCAAAGAAATCCGGACCAACACCGGGATTGGCGAGAGCGTGGTTTCCATGGCGGCGGCTTCCGTGCACCTGGCGCAGCGCATTTTTGACGATCTCGCCGATCAGTCGGTTTTGTTCGTCGGGGCTGGCGACATGATGGAATTGTGTGCGGCGCATTTTGCCGGCGCCAAACCTCGGCGTATGGTGGTCGCCAACCGGACGCTGGAGCGTGCCAATCGCCTGGCAGAGCAGATTCACGGTGATGCCATGCGGTTGTCGGATATGCCGGAAGCGCTGCATCAGTTTGATATCGTGATTTCCTGTACGGCGAGTTCTCTGCCGATTATCGGTTTGGGTATGGTGGAGCGTGCGCTCAAGGCACGGCGCCATCGCCCCCTGTTCATGGTGGACCTGGCGGTGCCCAGAGACATTGAGCCCGAAGTGGCGGCGCTCAACGATGTCTTTCTCTATACGGTCGATGACTTGGCCAGCGTCGTGCAAAGTGGGGTCGCGTCGCGTCAGGCAGCTGTGATTGATGCCGAATCGATTATCGCCAGCCGGCTCGGCGAATACCTCGATTGGCACGCGCGACGGGCCAATGTCCCGGTGATTCAGGCGTTTCGTGAGGGTGCCGCGCAGCTACGCGAGCAGGAATTGGCGCAAGCCAAACGGCGTTTGCAGCGTGGTGAATCCGCAGAAACCGTGCTGGAGCAGGTCACCACGCGGCTTATGAATAAGTTTCTGCACGGCCCGCTGGCCGCAATCAACAAAGCCGATGCGACGGAGCGTGAGCAGCTGCAGCAGGCCATGCGTCAATTCATGGCAGCTTGGGAGCGAGAGCGTGAGAGCAACGATCCCTCTGCATCGGATTCGGCATATTTGGGGCGGTCGACGTCATAAAGATCGTCCGATCTGTCTCTGATTCGCTGAGACGGGTACAATGACGGGCTGTTGCGGGTGTGGTGAAATTGGTAAACACAGCAGACTTAAAATCTGCCGGCGAATAGCCTTGCCGGTTCAAGTCCGGCCATCCGCACCAATCGATTTGTGTGCCTATGAAACCCAGTCTCCAAGATAAACTGCGCCAACTTGGCGATCGCCTGCAAACGCTGGATCGGCGCTTGAGCGAGCCGGGTGTGCACAATGATCTGGATGAGTTCCGTCGTATCTCCAGGGAACGGGCGGAAATTGAGCCGGTGGTGTCGCTGTATGCCTCCTACTGCCAGCGTATTGCCGATCTGGATGCTGCGGAAGCGATGCTGGCCGATCCGGATATGAAAGGCTTTGCTCAGGAGGAGATCGCCGCTGTCAAAGCGGATCTGCCCGGCCTGGAGAGTGAACTGCAGACGCTGTTGCTGCCACGCGACCCCAACGACGATAAAAATGTCATCGTCGAGATTCGCGCCGGCACGGGTGGGGATGAATCGGCGCTCTTTGCCGGCGATTTGTTCCGCATGTATTCACGTTTTGCCGAACGCCGGCGCTGGCAGACCGAGTTGATTTCGGCCAGCGAATCAGACCTTGGGGGTTTTAAAGAAGTCATCTTCCGGGTGCTCGGTCAGGGCGCTTATTCCGCCCTTAAATTTGAATCGGGTGGCCACCGTGTGCAGCGTGTGCCCGAGACTGAAACGCAGGGGCGTATTCATACCTCGGCCTGTACCGTCGCGGTGATGCCGGAAGCCGATGCGATGGAAGCGATCACCATTAACCCGGCCGACCTGCGTATTGATACCTTCCGTGCCTCCGGCGCGGGCGGCCAGCACATTAACAAAACAGATTCAGCCGTGCGTATTACCCACCTGCCGACGGGCACCGTGGTCGAATGTCAGGATGGGCGTTCGCAGCATCAGAACCGCGACCAGGCCATGCGCGTACTGGTGGCGCGCATCGAGGACCTGCGTCGACGAGAGCAGCATGCCCAGGAGGCGGCCACGCGTAAAAGTCTCATTGGCAGTGGTGATCGTTCCGAGCGTATTCGCACCTACAACTTTCCGCAAGGTCGCCTGACCGATCACCGTATCAATCTGACGCTCTATAAGCTGTCGTATCTGATGGACGGTGATCTGGATGAACTGGTTCGCGCGCTGGCCGCCGAGCATCAGGCTGAACAACTGGCGGCGCTGGCCGAACAGGATTGAGATTGTGGCGCCGGACGCATCTCTGGCATCGCGATCATCCCTGAGTCGAGCGGCGGCGCTGCAATGGGCGCGCCAGACCATTGACCGACTCGACGCGCGCCTGCTGTTGGAATATGTGACCGGTTGTACCGCCGCTGCCGTGTTGGCATACCCGGAAGTCTGTTTGAACGATCAGGAGACTGCGCATTTTGAAGCGCTCGTTATCCGTCGTGGGCATGGTGAGCCGCTGGCGTATTTGACCGGAGCTGCCGGTTTTTTCGGCGATCTGCTGCAAGTCTCTCCCGCTGTCCTGGTGCCGCGCCCAGAGACGGAGGAGCTGGTGGCGTGGGCGCTGACGCTGCTGAAAGGTGTTTCTAGCCCACGGTTGGCCGACCTGGGTACAGGGAGCGGCGCCATCGCGTTGGCGTTGGCCAGGGAGCGTCCGGATGCTGACATTCTGGCCGTGGATATTTCCAGTGAGGCCGTTGCGGTAGCGGCTGCCAACCGGGATCGGCTGGAGCGCGCCAATGTCGAAATTCGTTGTAGCAGTTGGTTCGATAGTGTCACGGCAGACCCCGTGTTTGATCTGATTGTCAGCAATCCGCCTTATATTGAGGCCACCGATCCGCATCTGACCGGAGATGGCGTGCGTTTTGAGCCGCGCCTGGCATTGACCGATGGTGGTGATGGCTTGTCGGCCTATGTGGCGATTGCCGCACAGGCCGTGGCGCGCTTGAAGCCGGGTGGTTGGCTGTTGGTCGAGCATGGGCATGACCAGGCCGAAGCGATTGCCCGCCTCTGGCGTGACGCGGGGCTGGTCAATGTGCAAAGACAGCAGGATCTTTCCGGTAACCCACGGATGACGGCCGGACAGAAAGCAGTGGCCGAGGTTGAGCATGACTGATGCGCGATTCTGGCGCGCTTGGCCGCTGCCGTTGCGTTGGGCAGTGGGTATTTCGCTGGCGATTCATTTCTGCGTCATTCTGCCCGTGGGGCTGGTCATGTTCTCGACGCCGATCGCCATGCCGCAGGCGCCACTCAGCGCCGTACTCAAAGGGCCGGGCGAGGTGACGCACGCGGCAAGCGTCAAAGCGCCGGGTTTTGCGCCTGTATCGGCGGGTGATACCGCCAAAACTTCGCAGCAGCCGTTGAAGCCCGTGATGAAGCGTGACGAGGCTCAGGCCCGCCCGGCGGCTGCACCGGTGACACCTACTCTGGCCGGCACGACACAGGGGGATGTGTCGGCTCAGGCCAACGCCGCATCACGCATCGGTGTGGTCGGCGGCGCACCGGATAGTGCGCGGGACGGTGTAGAGGCCGATGCACTCAATCGGTATCGTTTGGCGCTGGGGGTAGAGGCGCGCAAGGCACGGCGCTATCCCGAAGCATCACGTACCCGGGGGCACGAAGGCACTGCAGAAATCTTTGTTGTGCTGTCACGTAGCGGCGGTGTCCCCCTGGTGGTTGCTGGTAGAAGCAGCGGTTCTGCCACGCTGGACGATGGGGCGTTGCTGATGGTGCGCATTGCGGCGGAACGGACGCCGGTGCCTCCCGAGTTGCAGGGCCGCAATCTCAGGATTCCCTTGCGTATCCGGTTTTCGCTCGATGATTTCTGACATCAGTGGCTTTTTTGCGCCACGTCAAACATTGAAGGCTTGAAACCTGGGGTTTCGCCATGATGTGGTGCAGCAAAGTGTTATAATGTATTGATTTCATTCGTACAGCATACCGCGCCGTGCGAATGTCAGGCGAGCCTTCACGAGGGGCTGATGCCGATTTCTGCCAATCAAGGAGAGTGCATTGATATACAACGGACTGATTGATATGCCCTGGTGGGGTTATGTGGTGTACACGCTGATCGTGACACATATCACGATTGCCGGCGTGACGATCTATCTGCATCGCCATTCCGCGCACCGCGCGCTGGAACTGCATCCTGTCGTGTCACATTTCTTCCGCCTCTGGCTATGGCTCACGACGGGTATGGTCACCAAGCAGTGGACCGCCATTCACCGCAAGCACCACGCCAAATGCGAAACGCCGGAAGATCCGCATAGCCCGCAGATCGTTGGCCTGAAGAAAGTGCTGTGGCAAGGTGCCGAACTGTATCGTGCCGAAGCCAAAAACGACGAGACCATGAAGCGTTATGGCGCTGGTACACCGGATGACTGGATGGAACGTCATGTATACAGCCACTCGGTGGTGGGTGTTTCGATTCTGATGATTTTCAATATCATTATGTTCGGACCGATCGGCCTGACAATCTGGGCCGTGCAGATGGTTTGGATTCCCTTCTGGGCTGCAGGCGTCGTCAACGGCGTAGGCCACTTCTACGGCTATCGCAACTTCACCTGCCCGGATGCTTCGACCAACCTGTTTCCGTGGGGCATCATCATCGGTGGTGAAGAACTGCATAACAATCACCACGCTTTTGGCACCTCCGCCAAGCTGTCGAACAAATGGTACGAGTTCGACATTGGCTGGCTCTATATCCGTATTATGGAAATGCTGGGGCTGGCCAAGGTCAAGAAAGTAGCCCCGCGTCCGAAGCTGGGTGCGGCATCGGCAGAAGTCAGTGGCGAAACGCTGGATGCGCTCATCACGCACCGTTTTGATCTGATGACCCGTTACGGCAAAGCGATTCGCCACGAATTCGCCCGTACGCTGGAGCATCACAAGCTCGACCACTCGTTGGCCGACAAGAAAACCCTACGTCAGGCATCGCGCTGGGTCGCGGGCGATCTGGAACAGATGCCTGCCGAACTGCGTCAGCCCGTTGACAGTGTGCTGGCCGAAAGTCCGGCGCTGACCAAGCTGTGCGCCATGCGCAGTCAACTGGTTGCGATCTGGGAAAAAACGAATGCTTCACGCGAGCAACTCGTGCAGAGCCTGCAGGAGTGGTGCAAGCAGGCCGAAGCCTCCGGTGTGCGCGCTCTGGAAGAGTTGTCGGTACGCGTACGTCGCTACGTGGTTTAAGCGTTTTTCAGTTGCAAAAAACAACCGGCTGCGGCCGGTTGTTTTTTTTAAAGGTCAGTTATGAGTGAGCTTGAAAGCCAGGATACGCTGGCGGATGTGATTTCTCCTGTAGAGGCAACAGCATCGGCTGCGGATCAACGCGTTAAAGGCGTTGGTCCGGAGGTTGAACGCCGCCGTACCTTTGCCATTATTTCGCACCCGGATGCGGGCAAGACCACCCTGACCGAAAAACTGCTGCTGTTCGCGGGCGCTATCCAGATTGCCGGTAGCGTCAAGGCGCGTAAGGCCAGCCGCCATGCCACATCGGATTGGATGGAGATTGAAAAGCAGCGCGGTATCTCGGTGGCCAGTTCGGTGATGCAGATGGAGTACGGTGATTGCGTCATCAACCTGCTGGATACACCGGGTCACCAGGATTTTTCCGAAGACACCTATCGTGTACTGACGGCTGTGGATGCCGCATTGATGGTTATTGACGCCGGTAACGGCGTAGAGCCGCAGACGCTGCGTTTGCTTGAAGTCTGTCGTGCACGCAACACGCCGATTATTACCTTTATCAACAAGCTCGATAGCGAAGTCAAAGATCCGCTGGATCTGGTGGATGAAATCGAAAAGGTGCTCAAGCTCACCGTCGTGCCATTTACCTGGCCGGTGGGGATGGGTAAGCGTTTCGCGGGTGTGTATGACATCCGTAAGGATCAGATGCGTTTGTTTCGTTCCGGTAAAGATCGACTGGAAACCGAATCGGAAACCCTGCAGGGCTTTGACCATCCGGAGCTGGCAGATCGTTTCGGTGCCGAGTTCGAACAGGCCCGACAGGAAGTCGAACTGATCAGCGGTGCCTCTGAAGAATTTGACAAAGAGGCTTTCTTGCGCGGCGAACAAACGCCTTTGTTCTTTGGTTCGGCCATTAATAATTTCGGCGTCAAAGAAGTGTTGGATGCGCTGGCCGAGTTGGCACCCGCTCCAAAGCCACGCGCAGCCATTCAACGGGTGGTGAAACCCGAAGAGCAAGCCTTCTCGGGAGTGGTGTTCAAGGTGCAGGCCAATATGGACCCGGCACACCGGGATCGTATTGCCTTCGTGCGGATTTGCTCCGGCAAGTTCACCCGTGGCATGCAGCTCAAGATCGGGCGAACGGGTAAAAGCATCCGTACGGCCAGCGCCATGTCGTTCCTGTCGCAGCGTCGGGAGTTGCTGGAAGAGGCCTATGCCGGCGACATCATCGGCATTCCCAATCATGGCCTGTTGCAACTGGGTGATACGCTGACCGAAGGCGAAAAGCTTCAGTACACCGGCTTGCCATTTTTTGCGCCGGAAATATTTCAGGCTGTCGAAGTGGCCGACCCGATGCGTGCAAAACAATTACGTACCGGGCTGATGCAATTAGGCGAGGAAGGTGCTATTCAGGTGTTTCGTCCGCATGATGGCGGTGCCTTGCTGCTAGGTGCGGTTGGTACGCTACAGTTTGAGGTGGTCGCGCATCGCCTCAAGCATGAATACGGCGTTGAAGCGCGTCTGATGCCAACCAAACATCGTTTGGCGCGCTGGGTCACGGCCGAAGACCCGGTAGAGCTCAAGAAATTTATCGAGTTCAACGCTTACCGGATCGCCTATGACGTGGTTGAGGCGCCCACCTTCCTGGCATCGTATCAGGGGGAATTGGTTATTCCAGAGCGCTGGAAAACCATTAAATACCACGCTTTGCGTGAGCACGCCGGTCTGATATTCCAGAGCAAGTTGGCGGGTTAGGATTATCCGGTAGCGTGAGTCGCCTGTGGGCCGACTTGCAATTAGTTTGGTCGTCATCAAAGACAAAGCCCACCGCAAGGGTGGGCTTTGTGGCGTTTGGGACGCGCGCTGCTTACTTCAGCTTGGTTTCCTTGTACGGCACGTGCTTGCGTGCTTTCGGGTCGTACTTGGTGATTTCCAGCTTTTCAGGCGTGGTGCGCTTGTTCTTTGTAGTGGTGTAAAAGTGACCGGTACCAGCGCTCGATTCGAGCTTGATCTTTTCACGTCCGCCTTTGGCCATGATGTTCTCCTAGAATTCGGTAAGCGGCTTAGACTTCGCCGCGGGCGCGCAGGTCAGCGAGAACGGTCTCGATGCCCTTCTTGTCGATCAGGCGCAGGCCAGCGTTCGAAACGCGCAGGCGCACGAAACGGTTTTCGGTCTCAACCCAGAAACGGCGGTACTGCAGATTCGGCAGGAAGCGACGCTTCGTTTTGTTGTTGGCGTGAGAAACGTTGTTTCCCACCATCGGGCCCTTGCCCGTGACTTGGCAAACGCGTGCCATAGTTGACTCCTGTTATC
>JBLIZO010000086.1:0-44782 GCA_048859965.1 Fluviibacter sp. | reverse complement strand
CTGTTGGTTGAGCGTTTTGACCGAGTGTGGTCTGATGGTCATTGGCTCCGGCGTGCCATGGTGTCTGCGCTGACGATGTTTGAACTTGATGAAATGATGGCCGCCTATGCGAGCTACGAAAAACTGGCAGAGATCATTCGTCACCGTTTTACCGATCCGAAGGCGACCTTGCGGGAGCTGTTCTCTCGAATCGTCTTCAACATTTTGTGTGGCAACACCGACGATCACGCACGCAACCATGCGGCGTTTTGGGATGGAC
Organism: Fluviibacter sp.; assembly: GCA_048859965.1. Taxonomy (GTDB): domain Bacteria; phylum Pseudomonadota; class Gammaproteobacteria; order Burkholderiales; family Rhodocyclaceae; genus Fluviibacter. Next base: position 44,523 of record JBLIZO010000086.1, on the reverse strand, counting down.
ATCAGCTGACCCTGACGCCTGCTTACGATATTTGCCCGCAATCGCGCTCGGGGCAACAGGCTTCGCAAGCCATGCTCATCCGTGGCGGAGAGCGCACAAGCCAAGTGGGGACATGTATTGCCGCGGCATCGGTGTTTCTTCTTAATCAGGAAGAGGCAATCCAGATCGTTAATCATCAGGTCAGGGTTATTGAACAAAAATGGCAGGCCATCTGTGACGAAGCAGCTTTGAGTGAAGTGGACCGGGCGTTGTTCTGGCGGCGTCAGTTCCTGAATCCCTTTGCCTTTATCAATGCCCCCGACGGCCTGCATGTTCCGTTAGCGGGCTAAGATCACCAGATAGCCACATTGTGTTTAAGAAGTAGAACACGCCTGGCTGGCCGCGTAATACTGCTTCTGATCCCCCTTAAAAAGGGGAGGGTTGCCCCGATCGGGAATTCTTTTAACGTCTAGACGCCACTTGGCTTTAGATTTTACCGTTCGGGAAAATTCGATTGATAACGCTCAATATTTGGTTAATAATTTCCCGAACGGTAAATTGAGACGGCTATGGCTACGATTCTATCCCCCAAAGATTTAGGTGTTGCAGTTCGTGATGCCCGTAAGTCGCTGCAGCTGACGCAATCGCAGCTGGCCCTTGCGGCAGGTGTTGGTGTGCGCTTTATCGTGGATATTGAAGCGGGAAAACCTACCGTACAACTTGCAAGTGCGCTGCGGGTTATCGATGCTTTAGGTGGTTTTTTGAGCATCCACGGTCTATTGAGTGACAACGATGGCGCATGAGTTAGAGGTCTGGTTATGTGACGATCAGGTTGGTACGTTGGCTTTGGTCGAAGGTCGCCTTAATTTCTGGTACGCCCCCGATTGGTTGAAGCAACCGGATGCAGTGGCGTTATCGGCTTCGTTACCCTTGCAGGCAACACCTTTTGATGACCACAAGGCGCGACCGTTTTTTGCAGGTTTGCTGCCCGAAGGGCAGATGCGCCGGTTGATTGCGCGTCAGTTTCATGTGTCTAACCAGAATGATTTTGCATTGCTGGATCACATCGGTGGTGAATGTGCCGGCGCGGTGACTTTTCTGGAACCTGGTCAGGCAGCTTTGGATACAACGCAAGGTGAGCGTGTTCGTTGGCTAGACGATGAAGCCCTTGTAAAGATCATCGACGAATTACCGCTACGGCCCATGCTTGCTGGTAAGGATGGTTTACGGCTTTCTTTAGCGGGTGCACAGAGCAAGTTACCCGTTGTTTATGATGGAAAGCGCTTCGGATTACCGCTGAATGGAACACCAAGCACCCATATATTGAAACCATTGATTCCTGCTGTTGAAGACAGTGTCATTAATGAAGGCTTTTGTATGGCACTGGCTGAAGCGATGACCTTAAGACCTGCTCGATCAGAAATCTGTACGGTTTTGGATTGCTCGTTTCTGCTCGTAGAGCGATACGATCGCCAAATAGATTCGCATGGCAAATTACAACGTCTTCACCAGGAAGATTTCTGTCAGGCGTTGAGTGTTGTCCCTGAAATGAAATATCAGAATGAGGGTGGCCCGGGTTTGGCGCAATGCTTTGAACTGGTGCGCCGTGCCACGCGACCGAGTGCACCCCAGATCCTGCGTTTACTCGATACCGTGATCTTCAATGCACTGATCGGCAACCATGATGCGCATGCAAAAAATTTCTCATTGTTATATGCCGGGCGGTCAACGGCTATTGCGCCTTTGTATGACTTATTGTCGACGGGTGTTTACCCCAGCTTATCCGTAAAAATGGCCATGAAGATCGGTAGTAAGTATAAGTTCACTGAAATAGAGGCACGGCACTGGGGTCAGTTTGCTGAAAGCGCGGGCCTTTCAAAGGCGCAAACCATCAAGCGGGTGATGGAATTGGCACAGGTGCTGCCATCTATGGCCCGTAAACTTCAGTCGGACCCGGTGCAAGGCTTCGCTGGTAATGCGTTGGTCGAGCGCATCGTTGGCATGGTTGAGCAGCGATGTGCGCTAACGATCAAACGGCTTGATGAATCAGCTGGGCAGGCTTTTGCTTAGCAAGCTAAATCACATTCCTGGTCCGGGCTCTTTGGAATAGGTGGCGCAGGGCTACAATGACGTTTTACGGTTGCGACCGTATCGACCTCCGAGATGCCTTATGCAGTACGAATCCATTGCCGCCGTTGACCTGGGCTCCAACAGTTTCCGACTCGAAGTGGGCCGGGTGGTCGATGACCAGATCTATACCCTTGATTCGCTGAAGGAATCCGTGCGTCTGGCTTCCGGCCTGCAGGCCGACAAGAGCCTGGATCAGGCCTCGCAGGAACGCGCTTTGGTTGCACTGTCGCGCTTTGGTGAGCGTATCCGGGGGTTTCCGGCCGAGGCCGTGCGTGCCGTTGCGACCAATGCCTTGCGCGTGGCGAAGAACGCGACGGCTTTTCTGGTGGAAGCCGAGCGGGCGCTGGGGTTTCCGATAGAAATCATCGCGGGTCGTGAGGAAGCGCGGCTGATCTATATCGGCGCCGTTCACTCCTTGCCCGCGACAGATGCGCGGCGGCTGGTGTTTGATATTGGCGGCGGTTCAACCGAGTTCATCATCGGCGACGGCATGAAACCGCTGTGTCTGGAATCACTGTTCATGGGCTGCGTAAGTTATTCGCTGCGCTATTTTCCCGATGGCGTGATTGATCGACGCCGTATGCTGGAAGCCCAGATGGCCGCCGCCAAGGAAGTTTCGCTGATTGCACATACGTATCAGAAAACCGGTTGGGGCGAGGCGATCGGTTCATCCGGCACCGCCAAGGCCATTGCAGAAATTCTGGAGCAGAACGGGCTTAACCCGGATGGTGGGATCGGTATTACCCGCTCGGGTCTGGATCAGTTGTGTGCGCTGATGATCCGCTGTAAGCGCATGGAGGCATTGCCGCTACGCGGTATCAAGGTTGACCGGATTCCGGTGTTGCCGGGCGGTGTGGCCATTATGTCGGCGATTCTCGATACCCTGGGTATGCCCCAGGTTACCTATGCCGATGGCGCGCTACGCCTGGGGGTGTTGTATGACCTGTTGGGTCGGTTTCATCACCACGATATGCGCACGGCCACCGTCAAGCAGTTTCAGCGCCGCTACCAGGTGGAATCCGGCCAGGCAGCGCGTGTCAGCGAGACTGCAGCACAGATTTTCCGTGATCTGATGCGATTGAAGCTGCGCAAAAACGAAGATCTGGAAAAGGATCTGCAGTTTATCGACTGGTCTGCCAGCCTGCATGAAGTGGGTTTGTCGATCGCGCATACCAGTTACCACAAACATGGTGCGTACGTGCTCAGCTATGCCGATATGCCCGGCTTCTCGAAGATGGATCAGGCGCGGCTTGCGCTGCTGGTCTTATGCCATCGCGGCAAGTTGAACAAGATCGAATCCCTGAATCGGGACGATGCGACCTGGCGACAGATTCTGGCGCTACGTCTGGCGGCGATTCTGCACCGGGCGCGTCAGGAAGGCCTCGCGCCGCAGTTGCAGGCACGCGAAACGGTGAATGGGTTCACGTTGCAGCTACCGGCGAGCTGGCTGGAAGAAAACCCGATGACGGCCGCCGCGCTGCGCGACGAATTGATCGTTTGGGCAGAGGCGGGCTTTCGTCTACGCATCCGGGCGGCGCGCAAGTGATTCCCTCAGGATACGGCGACCTGAGCTGGATTCTGCTGGGCTGGCTGCTGGCGTTGTTGGGGTATGCCGTCACGCTGTGGGGTCTGCGTCGGCAATTCAGGACGATGCCGTTGCCGTGGGGGGCGTTGCTGATTGCAACGGGGGCACTCCTGGTGCTTTGGCAGATTCGTGCCGGTACATTACCCGGGTTGTCGTTGCATCTGATGGGCGCGATGCTGTCGACGCTGGTCTTCGGCCCGGCGCTGGCCGTGCTGCCGCTGAGTGTGGCGCTGGCGTCCGTGACCTTGGCGACCGGGATGGATTGGTCAACCTTTGGCCTGAATGCCTGCCTGTTGGTTTTCTGGCCGGTTCTGGTCAGCCGCGGATTGGCGCGTCTGGTGTCTTATCTGCCATCGAATATCTTCGTTTTTATTTTTCTGGGTGGTTTTTTTTCCAGCGCGGCGGTGGTGCTGTTGACCGGATGGCTGCTGACGGGCGTGCTCTGGTTGATGCAGCTCTATCCCTGGGGCGGTATGTTGGAAGATTTTGCGTCGTACTGGCTGTTGGTGGCCTTTTCTGAGGCCTGGCTCAGCGGTATGTTGCTGACGGTGCTGGTGGTTTACAGCCCTGAACGAGTCGCGCTGTTTGATGCCGTTCGTTATATCGACCGCGCCTGAAGCCGATGGCCGGAACAACCGCACGTTTGTATCGTTTGGCCTGGCCGGTGCTGGTGGCGCAGTTGGCGACGATCAGTATGATGGCCATCGATACCATCGTCGTGGGGCATGCCGGTACGGATAACCTGGCGGCGCTGGCGGTGGGCGCCAGTATCTATGTGTCTCTGGCGCTGGCGCTGTCGGGCGTGGTGCAGGCGATTCTGCCGGGCATGGCCCACCGGTTGGGTAAGAACGACCCGGCGGGCGCTGCACACATCATTCGCCAGGCGTTCTGGCTGGTGCTCCTGCTGGCCTGTATCGGCGATCTGCTGCTGTTGTTTCCGGGCTGGATGATTGCTTTTGCCGAGTTGCCGCCGCCGGTAGCGGCGCTGACGGTTGATTACCTGCATGTCCTGGCGTTTTCGCTGCCGGCATCGCTGGGGTATCGGGCGTTTCATGCCATTGCGGGCGGCGTGGGACGGACGCGCCCCCTGATGTGGCTGAGCCTGTCGCAAACATCCGGCCATGCGTTGCTGGCGCCGTTGTTGGCCGATACCGTGACGCTGGGTGGTGTGACGCTGGGCTTGGGCCTTGGTGCGGTGGGTGCTGCCGGTTCACAGGCGGTATTGGCCTGGCTGATTTGTCTGGTGGGGGTCGGCGTTCTCTGGCGGTCGCCCTATTACCGGCAACTGCTCGGCAAAAGCGGGCTATGGCCCGGTCGACCGGATTGGGCGCAGCAACGCTATCTGCTGCGTCTGGGGGTGCCGATGGGGATGTCTTATTTCGTCGAGATTTCGGCGTTTACGCTGATGGCGATCTTTATTGCGCGTCTGGGGCCAGAGGTGCTGTCGGGGCATCGCATCGTCGCCAATATTTCCGCGATGCTTTATATGTTTCCGCTCGCCATGGGTACGGCAACGGCAGCGCTGGTCGGGCAGGCCGACGGCGCACAGGACTGGCGTGAAACGGTACGGGTGGTGCAACGGGGCTTTGCCATGGCGGCCGCTGGTTCGGTGCTGCTGGCGGGGTTGCTCTGGGTTTTCCGGGTACCGTTGGCGGCACTGGGCTCGCCGGACCCCGAGGTGATTCGGGTTGCCGTGGGGCTGATTGCCTATGTGGCCGGGTATCAGCTTTTCGATGCGTTGCAAACGATTGCCGGCTTTGCATTACGCGGTTATCACGTGACGTTCGTGCCGCTTGGGGTGCACCTGGCCTCGTTCTGGCTGTTCGGACTGGGCGGCGGCTACTGGCTGGCTTTCGAGGGGCTGGAAATACTGGGGGTTGCCCCGATGGGGGCCGCCGGTTTCTGGTGCGCCGCGCTGATCGCCACGTTGGTGGCGGCGATCGGCCTGGTTTCCTTGCTGCTTTGGGTGCAACGGGCCCGACGGCAGAACAGTCTCTAATGCGCTGCGCAACCCCTGTTGTGCATGGGTTGCGCAAATGGCGGGCTATTTGCGCGGTGGCATTACTGGCGGCCAACTACCGTCTGCCTGCTTGCAGAAACGGTAGTAGCCACCGCTTTTCACGTTTTCGGCCACGCTCTCCATGCGAATAATCCGGCAATCCGGGTTGCCGGCCGAATCGGCATAAGGCGTCAGGGAGCCGAAAGCGCCCGTGTCTTCATTTTTCCATGCGATTTTGGTGCCATCTTTGGCGGCCAGGGCTTTGGCGGCGGCGGCATTGAAGATTTCGGCATCCTGATTCGTGAAGCGGGACATGGCCTGATCCGCCATGAACCCCATGTTGGCGGCTGTGGCCAGGCTGCACCCGATCAGACCGAATGCAAGGAGCAGCGTTTTCGCAGAGCGGATCATGGTGTTTTTCCTTTTAAAAAGGGCATGGGTCAGCCGCGGGTGCTGGCCTGGCCGGGGACGTCGATCAGGGTGACGGGCGGCAATTGCTGCCAACCCGGCTTGCGGTGTTCGGCGATGACGGTCGTGAAAACGCCGCCGCGTACGTAGAACTTGGCGGTCAGGCGCATGAAGCGGGGCGCCGTGGCAGCGACCAGGTCGTCCAGAATCAGGTTGGTGACGGCCTCGTGAAACGCCCCTTCATTACGGAAGCTCCACATGTAGAGTTTGAGGCTTTTAAGTTCCACGCAAAGTTGATCCGGGATGTAATCCAGAATCAGGGTGGCGAAATCAGGCTGGCCGGTCTTAGGACAAAGACATGTAAATTCAGGGATTTCCATGTGAATGGTGAAATCACGCTGAGGTGTCGGGTTCGGAAAGGTTTCCAGGGTCTTGCTTGGTTGGGTGCTCATAACGGGTTTTCTTATGACTGGGTGAGTTTTCAACTGATATTATAAGCAGCCTTTGTCGGCAGTTCAGTGCACTTTGCGATTGCATTTTGCCTTGGCATGCCTTGCAGCCCCTCCGAATTGTCGCCTGTCTGTGGCGAAATCTGAAATTTATGCGACTTAACAAGCTCAAACTTGCCGGTTTCAAATCGTTTGTTGATCCTACCCAGGTGGAATTGCCGGGTCAGTTGATTGGCGTGGTCGGCCCTAACGGTTGCGGCAAATCCAACATCATGGACGCCGTACGCTGGGTGCTCGGCGAATCACGCGCGACGGAGCTGCGCGGCGAATCGATGCAGGATGTTATTTTCAACGGGACGACGAGCCGTAAACCGGTGTCGCGCGCCAGTGTCGAGATGGTTTTTGACAATACGCTGGGTCGGGCCGTTGGTCAGTGGTCGCAATACGCCGAACTATCGGTCAAGCGTGTGCTGACCCGTAATGGTCAATCTGATTACTTCATCAATAACCTCAAGGTGCGTCGTAAGGATGTGACGGATCTGTTCATGGGTACGGGTCTGGGGCCGCGCGCCTACGCGATCATCGGGCAGGGTACCGTGTCGCGCATCATTGAGGCGAAGCCTGAAGAGCTGCGCGTCTTCCTGGAGGAAGCCGCGGGTGTTACCCGTTACAAGGAGCGCCGTAAGGAAACCGAAGGCCGACTGTCGGATACGCGAGAAAACCTGGCACGACTGGAAGATATCCGCCAGGAACTGGGGACACAGATCAGCCGCCTGGAGAGCCAGGCTGAAGTGGCCGAACGCTATCAGGGCCTGCAGGCCGAACTGATGGGCACACAACAGAAGCTGTGGTCGGTACGTCTGCTGGAAGGTCGTACGGATGCGACGGCGCTATCGGCGGGTTTGGCCACGGCACAGGTTGAGCTGGAAGAGACGACGGCCCGACAGCGCAATATCGAGGCTGAACTCGAAACGCTGCGCGAAGCCTATTACACGGCCAACGATGCCGTGCAGACGGCGCAAAGTGCATTTTTCAGCATCAATGCCGAAGTCGCGACGATTGAGGCCGATATCCGCCACCGTCAGGAGACCCGGCGCAATCTTGAAGCGCGCCTGATGCAACTGGCCGCAGAAAAACAGAATTGGCTGCAGCGTCAGACACAGGCCGAAGAAGACCTGGTGCGTTGGGGTGAGTTGCAGGAACATGCCGCAATGCGTTTGGCGCAGGCACAGGAAATGCTGGGGCGTGCGCAGGATGGTTTGCCTGATTTCGAAGAAGCGGAACGTGAAGCCCAGGCTCAGGCCAGCCAGTTTCGCGGCGAGCTCTCCGGTTTGGAGCAGCGTTTGCAGGTGGCGCAAGCGAACCGCAGCAACGCCGAGCGCAATCTGGCGCGGGTCGATCAGCAGAGCGAACGCCTGGCGCGCGATGAAGCGGCGCTTGTACCCCCCGATACCGAACAGCTGCAGCTATTGGCTGAAGCGCGCGAGACCGCCGGTATGGCGCTCGCCGAATTGCAGGAACAACAAGCGGCCGCTGAAGAGGCGCTGCAGGATGCCGAACAGGCGTTGCAGCTTGCCACCGAACGGCAACGCGAATTACAGGCTGAGCTGACCCGCACACAGGCGCGTCACCAGGCTTTGAAGCAGTTGCAGGAACGTGTCCAGGCGAGCGGTAGTCTGCCGGAGTGGCTGAAGAAGGCCGGTTTGCACGATCGTCCAGCGCTGTGGCAGCAGATTCGTGTGACACCGGGTTGGGAGCTGGCCGTTGAAGCGGTTCTGCGTGATCGTCTGAAGGCGGTAGCCTGTGGTCAGCAGGACCTGCCGGATCTGGATCGCTGGTTTGCCGAACCGCCGGGCCTGCGCGTGACGCTGATGCTGCCTGCCGATGGTGGGGCGGCCGCGAGCGTGAGCAGTGATGCGTTGCTGGGCAAGATCGAGTGTCTGGAGCTTGGCCTGAAGCCGATTCTGGCGCGCTGGCTGTCCGGTATTCGCGTGGCGCCATCGCTGGCCGATGCGCGTGGCTTGCAGGCGCAATTGGCTGCTGGCGAGATGGTCGTGACGCAGGAAGGCCATCTGCTGGATCGTTACAGCGTGACTTTTTTTGCACCCGATGCGGCCGACCATGGGCTGCTGGAGCGTCAGCAGGAGCTTGAAAGCACCGAAGCCCGGGTGGCTGAATTGACCGGTCCTGCTGAAGAATCGACCCAGCAGGTTGAAACGGCGCGTGAACAGTTACGCGCAATGCGTCAGCGTCTGGAGGCGTTGCGCCAGCAGTTGCAGACAGCGCAAAGCGAGTTGTCGAGCCGCACGCTGGAGCACGAGCGTCTGACGCAGACGATTCGTCATTACGAAGATCGTCATAAAGCATTGCAAGCGTCGCAGAGCGAACTTGCCAGCGAACGTACGACCGAAGTGGCGCGTCTGGAGGAGTTGTCCGGCCTGCTGCAAAATCTGGAGGGTGCGGTCGCCGTGGCGCAGACCTCGCTGACCGAACGTTTGTCGGTACGTGAAGCCACCAGTCGTGCGCTGCGCGATGCCCGCGACGCGATGGTGAAGGTTGAACGGGAAGTGCAGGAAGCCGAATTCTCCTGCCGTGAATGCCAGACCCGTCTGGAAGATCTGCGCACGCAAAGCCGGTTATCGGTGGATGAGTCGCGCCGCATTGAAGACAGTACCGCACAGGCCAAGGCCGAGTTGGAAGGCGCTGACGGTGACGAGCTGCGTGAGAAACTGGAAGGCGCGCTGATGATGCGCGGCGAGCGCGAACAGGCGTTGGCCGATATTCGCGATGCGGCTGAAAGTCATGCTGCGGCCCTGCGCACGCAAGAGGAAAGCCGCCTGCGCATGGAGCAACAGCTTGACCCGATTCGTACGCGCATCAACGATCATCAACTCAAACTGCAGGCCGCCGAACTGGCGGCAGCACAGTTTGAAGCGTTGCTGACCGAAGCCGGTTGTACGGCTGAGCAGATCGACATACTGCTGCAGACGGTCGGTGATCTCAAACCCGCACCGTTGCAAGCTGCAATCACACGCATCCAGCGCGAGATCGAAGCCATGGGTCCGGTCAATCTGGCCGCGCTCGTCGAGTTGAATTCGGCGCAGGAGCGTAAGACGTTCCTGGATGCTCAGTCAGACGATCTGTTACGTGCCATGGAGACCCTGGAAAACGCCATCCGGCGTATCGACAAGGAAACACGTGCGTTACTGCAGTCCACCTTCGATGCGGTGAACGGGCATTTCGGATCGCTGTTCCCCACGTTGTTCGGCGGTGGTGAAGCACGCCTGATTATGACCGGCGATGAAATTCTTGATGCCGGGGTGCAGGTCATGGCACAGCCGCCCGGCAAAAAGAATTCGACCATTCATCTGCTCTCCGGCGGCGAGAAGACATTGACGGCGATTGCGCTGGTGTTTTCGTTGTTCCAATTGAATCCGGCACCATTCTGTCTGCTGGATGAAGTGGATGCACCGCTGGATGACGCCAACACCATTCGTTTTTGTGACATGGTGAAGCGGATGTCGGACAAAACCCAGTTCCTGTTCATCAGCCACAACAAGATCGCCATGGAGATGGGCAATCAGTTGGTCGGAGTGACCATGCAGGAGTTTGGGGTATCACGTATCGTGGAAGTGGATATGGAAGAGGCGCTCCAAATGCGCGAAACAACGGTAGCCTGATCATGAACGAATTGCAATTGAGCCTGTTGGGCCTGGGATTGTTGGCCATTCTGCTGGTGCTGGTCTACAACCGCTGGCTGGAGCGTAAATACCGCAAGCAGCATGCACCGGAACCTGAGATTCGGACAGAACCCGAAACCGCTGTGCCGTCAACGGATGCGGGTCGGCAGGAGCCGCAATGGGACCCTGCTGAGCCGTTGCCTCAGACGCATGCGGCCGAGCCGCAGTTGGCCGGTGCAGACAGCCTGATGGTGGCCGCTGATCTACCGACTCCGCTACCGGCATTGACTGAGGTTGAAGCCTGGGTGGATGCGATTGCCACGTTACGATTTTATGAGCCGCGGTCGGCAGGTTCGATTCGAGAGACCATCGAGCAAATGGGGGCGGCGCGTTTCGAACGCATCGAGTTTTATACCGGCGACGCCTGGCATCTGGCCGACAAGCTGCCATCCGATGCCGTGGTCAGCAATATCCGTTGCCGCCTGCAACTGGCGACGCGCCGTGGCCCGGTGGCGCCGGATGTGCTGCACGAATGGATGCGCGTGGTGGAAAATCTGGCACATGTCCTTTCGGCGGGTTTATCGGTCGAGGCCGAAACCAAACTGCTGGAACGTGCCGGTAATCTGGATGCTTTCTGTGCCCGGGTCGACGCACTCATTAATCTTAATTTGCGCGTGCGTGATGCGGCGGCAACGACGCCACAACTTGCGTCCAAACTGGCCGAACTGGGCCTGGCCGGTGATTATCCCGCACTGGCGCGTATCAACGTCTTTGGCGATGTCGATTTTCAGGTGGTGGCCGATGAGGCTTCGGGGCAGGTGAGTCTGATCCTCGATTTCCCGCATGTTACCCGGCCGGATCTGGTCGTCGGTGAGATGCTGGCGCTGGCGCAATCGCTGGCCGTTGCGCTGGATGCCGAAATCGTTGATGACGGCGGTCGTCCTCTGGGCGAGGCGGGCATGGCGCTGCTGTCGAATCAGGTGGTGCGTCTGGCGGCAATGTTGCAGGCTCAGGGCATCGAGCCGGGTTCGGCACTCGCGCGTCGCCTTTTTTCCTGATCGGTCTCGTGCAGGACGCGTTCGACTTCGACGCGCTGTCAGCCGCCGGGTCTGTACCGGCGGATCTGCCGGTCATGGCCCGATTGAGCGAGCTGCGTCGCCTGTTGGAGCGATACGCGCATGCCTATTATGTGTGTGATGCCCCGGAAGTACCCGATGCCGAGTATGACCGTTTGTATCGTGAGCTGGAAGCCCTTGAGCGTGCATCCCCCGAACTGATCACGCCGGATTCGCCAACGCAGCGCGTCGGCGCGCCGCCGTTATCGGCCTTTGAGCAGGTGACGCATCGGGTGCCGATGTTGTCGATCAATAATGCCTTTACGGTGGAAGAGGTCGAAGCATTCGATCAGCGTTGTCGCGATGGTCTTGGTTTGTCGCCGGATGATCCGCCCATCGATTATGCCTGCGAACCCAAATTCGATGGTTTGGCCATTTCGCTGATTTATCAGAATAGACGCTTTGTACAGGGCGCGACGCGAGGTGACGGCGCAACTGGCGAAGACGTCACCTTGAATTTGCGTACGATCCGCAGCGTGCCGCTGCATCTTGATCCCGCCGCTCCCAATGGCCGGTTTGAGGTGCGTGGCGAAGTATTGATTCGTCGCGCGGATTTTGTGCGATTGAATGCAGCACAGGAAAGTGCTGGCGAGAAGCTGTTCGCCAATCCGCGCAATGCGGCAGCCGGTAGCTTGCGTCAACTGGATTCGTCCATTACGGCCAGTCGGCCGCTGACCTTCTTTGCTTACGGCGTCGCCGGGCTGGAGGGGGCAGGCGCAGCGGTGGCCGATATGCCGTCAACGCAGGCTGATATTCTGTCGCTGCTTGCGCAACTCGGTTTTCGCGTTGCAGAAACGCGCGCCGTTGTGCCGGGTGCCGTCGGTCTGCTGGGCTATTACGCGGACATGGCGCAGAAGCGTGCCGGGTTGGCCTATGATATTGACGGCGTGGTTTACAAGGTCAATCGGTTGGATCAACAGGCGCGTCTTGGCTTCGTATCACGCGCGCCACGTTTTGTGATTGCGCATAAGTTTCCCGCTGAGGAAGCATTGTCACGCGTGCTGGCTCTCGACGTGCAGATTGGTCGTACGGGCGCTGTAACGCCGGTAGCAAGATTGGAGCCGGTGTTTGTCGGCGGCGTGACAGTGACGAATGCGACGCTGCATAATTTTATTGAGATCGCTCGCAAGGATATTCGTGTCGGCGATACGGTGATTGTCCGTCGTGCCGGAGATGTTATTCCTGAAGTCGTCTCGACATTGCCGGATCGGCGACCGCTCAATGCGGTCGGAGAGCCCGCCGAGCCGCTCATGCGTTGCCCGTCTGTGTGCCCGGAGTGCGGTTCGCACATCGAATTGCCGCCGGGTGAAGCCGTGGCCCGTTGCACGGGTGGTCTGGTTTGCCCGGCGCAGCGTAAGCAGTCCTTGCGCCATTTTGCGTCCCGTCGTGCGATGGATATCGAAGGGTTGGGCGAAAAAGTGGTGGATCAATTGGTTGATGCCGGCCTGGTTCACTCGCCGGCCGACCTCTACGCGCTGACCGTCAGTCAGCTTGCTGCACTGGATCGTTTTGCCGAGAAGTCGGCCGAGAATCTGGTGGCGGCCATCCGCCGGAGTTGCCATACCAGACTGGAGCGCCTGATTTATGCGCTGGGTATCCGTAACGTCGGCGAGCAGACGGCCAAGGATTTGGCCCGTCATTTGGGCGCTTTGGAAGCGCTCGTGGCAGCCGATGCCGAGCGGCTGACTCAGGTGCCCGATGTCGGGCCGGTCGTGGCCGATTCAATCATTGAATTTTTCGCTGAACCGCATAACCGGGAAGTGATTGATCGTCTGCGTGCCGCGGGCGTGCACTGGGAGGATCGGGTCGTCGCCGACAACCCGGGCCCTCTTGCAGGGAAAACCGTGGTGTTGACCGGCACATTGCCTACGCTGACGCGTGACGATGCCAAGGCGATGGTGGAGGCGGCGGGCGGCAAAGTGGCCGGTTCGGTGTCGGCCAAGACCAGTTTTGTGGTTGCGGGTGAAGCGGCCGGGTCCAAGCTGGACAAGGCGCAGCATCTGGGCGTCGAGATCCTGGACGAAGCCGCTTTCCTGCAGCGGTTACAATCCTGATTATTCCTATCTGCAGCGATTCATGGAGCGTTCGATGAAAAAGGTTCGTAAGGCGGTTTTCCCCGTAGCCGGTCTGGGTACACGTTTTTTACCGGCGACGAAGGCCAGCCCCAAGGAAATGCTGACGGTCGTCGATAAGCCGTTGATTCAATACGCTGTAGAAGAAGCGGTGGCGGCAGGGATCACCGAGATGGTGTTCGTCACCGGCCGCAGTAAACGTGCGATTGAAGATCATTTCGATAAGGCGTACGAGCTGGAAAGCGAACTGGCCCAGAAGAATAAACAGGCCTTGCTGGAAGTGGTGCAGAACATTCTGCCCAAGCATGTGAACTGCATCTATATACGTCAGGCCGAGCCGCTGGGCTTGGGGCATGCGGTGCTCTGCGCCAAACCGGTGATCGGTGACGAGCCTTTTGCCGTGCTGCTGGCCGATGACTTGCTGGATGGTTCGACGCCGGTGATGAAGCAGATGGTCGATTGCTATGACTACTACCGTTGTTCGGTGCTGGGGGTACAGGATGTGCCGCGTGCCGATACCAAGAGCTACGGTATTGTGGATGCGCGTACCGTGTCGGAGCGTCTGGAGCAGGTCAACGCTATTGTTGAAAAACCCGATCCGGCGGTGGCGCCTTCGACGCTGGCGGTTGTTGGTCGTTATATTCTATCGGGCCGTATTTTTCACCACCTGGAAAACATCCGACCGGGTGCCGGTGGCGAGATTCAGTTGACCGACGGTATCGCCAGCTTGCTGGCGGAAGAGCAGGTTCTGGCCTACCGTTATGACGGCGTGCGTTATGACTGCGGTTCCAAGATCGGTTACCTGAAGGCAACCGTTGCGCTGGGCCAGCGTCACCCGGAAGTTGGCGCCGAGTTCAGCCAGTATCTGGATAACCTCAAGTAACGCTATGCATGATCCACGCCAAGCCGAAGTCATCCACGACCGCGGCGCCATTGATGCGATGATCGCCCATCAGGCGACATTGATGAATGCCCGCTATGCCGACGAGCGCGTGCTGGTGCTACCGGTGATGACCGGCGCGCTGGTTTATGCCGGCCAATTATTGCCGCAGCTCGGTTTTGCGTTGGAACTGGATTACGTTCACGCGACGCGCTACGACGGTGCACGTTCGGGCGGTGTCTTACACTGGTTGATGAAGCCACGCACGCCTGTTGCCGGGCGCACGGTGCTGCTACTCGACGATATTCTGGACGAAGGTGTCACCTTGCATAGCATCCGCAACTGGTTGCTTGAGGCTGGGGCCGCATCGGTAGCGATCGCCGTGCTCGTGCATAAAGAGAAAACGCTGCAACAGCCGTGTTTACCGACATTCCCGGCGTTGACCGTACCAGATCGCTATGTCTATGGCTTCGGCCTGGATGCAGACGGCCTGTGGCGCAACGCGGATGGTATTTTTGTGGCTCAGGAAAACGCCGGATGATGCTTGGATCCGGTGCCGTGACCGGTAGGCCCGATGCGGCGCAAGCAGCCCTGGCAGAACCGCTTGAAGCCACTTTGGCGCGCTGGCGGGACGAGTCTTCTCTGCTCGAGCGCGATGGCGTTTATGTCTGGCTGAGCAGCCGTATTGCCGGATTGCGCGTGCTGGAAATCGGCTGTGGCTTTGGGGCATCAACAGCCGCCCTGATCAGCGTCGGTAAAACGGTGTTTGCGCTCGATAACCGGCTGGATTGCCTGGAGGCAACACAACAGCGAATACCTGACGCCACCTATGGCGTTGCTGACGTGCATGGCTATGATGCCCGTTTGCTGGATGATCTGAAGGCATTCGCACCGGATGCCGTTGTCTGCTGGCTGGCGGGTGCGCCTGCCGAATCGCTGCCGCGCGACGTGCCGGCCGCCTATGCCGTCATGCAGCACCGATTGCACTTGCAGCAGTCGGTGCTTCGTCTGGCTGCCTGTCTTGATAGCGTACAGACCGTGCATCTGGCGGATCGTACGGCCTTCCCCTGGAAAATGAAGGACGCCGGTCGGCAAACCATGATGCGTCTGATTGAAACGGCCGTGATTGCCGGTACGCCTTTTTCATTGTCGGCAGCGGATGTGCAGTTCCGCAAGCTGACCATGCCGTTGAGCGCAACCAAGGCCTCGGGGGCATTGCAGGGGGTTATACCGGTGATCGGTGAAGCCACACTCAAACGTCGGCAGCATGCCGCTTAATCTTTTGGTGAACAGGGTCTTATGAACGCAACTGAAAAACCGCAATTCCTGGCGATTATTGGTGGCAGCGGCTTGTACCATTTACCCACCCTGGAGAGGGTGGAACGCCGTTTTGTACGGACGCCCTACGGCGAGCCTTCCTGCACGATGAGCCTGGGCACGATTTGCGGTTATCCGATGGTGTTTCTGGCGCGTCATGGTCACGGCCATACGATCATGCCGGGCGATATCAATTATCGGGCCAATATCTGGGCGCTCAAGTCCCTGGGGGTGAGCGGTATCATCGCCGTGGGCTCGGTGGGTTCCATTCACCCATCGCTGGCGCCTGGTGATCTGGTCATTCCGGATCAACTGATTGATTACACGTGGGGTAGGGCATCGAGCTTCTTTGGGTCGGAACCCGATATCGAGATGCATGTCGATTTCACACATCCCTTCGACCAGTCGTTACGCCAGCGTTTGTCCGGCGTGGCCGATCTGCTGGGCTTCAATATCAAGGACGGTGGCGTTTACGGCTGTACCCAAGGCCCCAGACTGGAGACGGCTGCCGAGATCCGGCGTATGGCCGGCGATGGGGCCGATGTCGTCGGCATGACGGCAATGCCGGAAGCCGTGCTGGCGCGTGAACTGGGCATACCCTACGCGCAGCTCAGCGTGGTGGCCAATTATGCGGCGGGGATTGCCGAGAGTGCGCAGGGAATCGAGTTCAGCGCCTTGGGGCCGGTGCTCGAAGCGTCCATGGCCAAGGTGCGCCTCATGATCGAAGCGCTGGTTGGCTGCAAACTGCCCGGTTGACCCGGGTGGAGTGATCGCTCATCCCGGGTTAACGATGGTCGATCTTCAGTTGCTCCAAGAGATCGTTTTCGAGTAAAAGCCGGTCTCGGCTCTGATTCAGGCTGCGACCGGAGATCAGGAAAGTGTCTTCGGCGCGTTCTCCCAGGGTGGAGATCCGTGCTGTGTGCAATGCCGCACCGTGCCGGGTGAGGGTTTCAGCGATCGCGTAGAGCAGGCCGGTGCGATCGGCGGCGCGAATCGACACGACGAATTGTTGGCCGCTTTCATCGGGCTCGATGAGCACTTCCGGGGCGATGGGGAAAGAGCGAACCTGGCGCGACAGACGCCCCATGCTTGGCGCAGCGGGTTGGATTCGACCGGCGAGCACCTCCAGCAGATCATGCTCGATAATGGCGCAGGTTTCACGGTCGATGTCGCGATTGGATGCGTCAAGAAGGTTAAAGCTGTCCAGCGCGTAACCATGCCGGGTTGTATGGATTTTGGCATCCATGATCGAGTAGCCGATCGAACTGAAGTAGGCGCAGAGTTTTGCGAACAGATCGGGTTGGTCCGGTGCGTAGGCCAGCGCCTGAATGCCTTCGCCATCCGGGTTGGGCCGTGCGCGGACGATGGGCTTGTTGTCATGTACCCGGTAATAGAGGCAACGGGTATGCCAGGCGATTTCTTCGTCCGTATGGCGCAGAAAATAGACGTCGTCGAGTTGTTTCCAGAACTGGGTTTGCACCGAATCACCCAGGGCAAAGAACCGTAGGTGGGCCAATGCTTCCCGCTTGCGCTGCACGACCATGTCGCCAATGTCTTCGGGTGATTCGCCCGATGCCTGCTCAAGGCGCGCCAGGGCGCTGCGATAGAGGCCCTCGAGCAAACGCGCTTTCCACGAATTCCAGACTTTCGGGCTGGTGCCGCGAATATCGGCGACGGTGAGAAGATACAGTGCCGTCAGATGGCGTGCGTCGCCCACTTTCTTGCAGAAGGCGGCGACCGTCGTCGGATCGGAAATATCTTCTTTTTGCGCAACCGCCGACATGGTGAGGTGTTCGCGCACCAGCCAAACGACCAGCTCGGTGTCTTTTTTGCTCAGTGCGTGCGCAGTGCAGAAGGCTTCGGCATCGACAGTGCCCAGTTCGGAGTGGTCGCCGCCGCGTCCCTTGGCGATGTCATGAAACAGCGCTGCCAGCACCAGCAGCCAGGGGCGTTCGAATTCGGCGATCAGCCGATGGCAGAACGGATTCTCATGCGCGAAATCCTCGCGCATAAAGCGGCGAATGTTGCGAACGACCTGCAGGATATGCTGATCCACGGTGAAGACGTGAAACAGGTCGTGTTGCATCTGACCGACGATGTTGCCGAAAGCAGGGATGTAGCGACCCAGAATATCGAACTGGTTCATCAGTCGGAGTGCATGTAATACGCCGTTCTTCTGCCGTAGGATCTGGATAAAAAGCCGTTTGTTTTCCTTTTGCTGGCGGAACTCGCGGTTGATCAGGCGCCGCGCGCCATAGAGCGCGCGCAGGGTGCGCGCTGTCATGTCATGTACGCCGCCCTGTTTTTCCATGAGCAGAAAGGTTTCCAGAATCGCGCTGGGCTGCGTCTGGTAAATCTGGGGGTCGATCACATCCAGTTTGCGCCCGACTTTCTGAAAGCGTTCATTAATGGCACGGATTTTCTGGTTGCATGCATTGTCGAGCTTTTCACTGATGGATTTGAGCACCAGGGTGTTGATTTGCGTGAGGCGTTTGGCAATACGGTAATAGCGTTGCATGAACTGTTCGCTGGCGCGCTTGTTCGAGTCATCGCTAAAACCGAACTGCTTGGCTATTTGTCCTTGCAGATCAAACAGCAGACGGTCTTCGGCCCGGCCTGTCAGCAGGTGTAAATGAATGCGCACATCGGCCATAAAGGTCACGGCGCGCTCCAGGGCAACGCGCTCGTCGCCTTGGATCAAGCCATGGCGATACAGGGTATGCCAGATGTCATCATCACCGGTAAAGCCTGCCGCCTGGGCGATCCAGACCAGGCTGTGCAGATCGCGCAGACCCCCGGGGCTTTCCTTGACATTAGGCTCCAGGCTGAAGGCGCTGAAGGCATAACGCTGATGACGTTCTTCCTGCTCGGCCAATTTGGCGGCAATGAATTGTGCGGGATCCATGGCGGCGACAATCGCCTGCTGGAGTTGTGCTTCCAGCCCGGCATCGCCACAAATGAGTCGTGACTCAAATAGCGCCGTTTGCACGGTCACGTCGGCGCGTGCCGCCGTGACGCATTCTTCAATGGTGCGAACACTGTGGCCAATGGCGAGACCGATATCCCAGAATTGACTGACCAGGCGCTCCAGATCCGCCGTCAGGGCTTCGGAGGGTGCTTTGTCGAGGGCGATCAGAACGTCAATGTCTGAATGCGGGTAGAGCTTTTTTCGACCATAGCCGCCCACGGCTATCAGCGCCGTACCCTCGGGCATTTGCGCCTGAGCCCATAAGCGGGCGAGCATCTGATCGACCAGCTCTGTACGCCCAGCCAGATAAGTTCTGTAGTCGGGATGCGCCAGGTAGGCGGCGGCAAGATCCTGATGGCCTTGTTTCAGCGCCTCGCGGATTTCGCTCAGGGCATTCGGTTGACTTGGGGCGTGGTCCGGCATGGTGCACGTATCAGAATGTTGGGCGGGGTGGGCAGGCGTCGGAGATTGTCAGAACTTCAACGCCATCGCGGGTAACGACAATCGTGTGTTCCCACTGTGCAGACAGCGAATGGTCCTTGGTCACGATGGTCCAGCCATCGGCGAGTTCGCGAATATCGGCTTTGCCGGCGTTCACCATCGGTTCGATGGTGAAAATCATGCCTTCCTGCAGCCGGAGCCCGGCACCCGGCTTGCCATAGTGCAGTACCTGCGGGTCTTCGTGAAAATGTTGACCGATACCATGGCCGCAGAACTCGCGTACGATGGAATAACCATGCTTCTGGGCGTGAGTCTGAATCGCGTGGCCGATATCGCCCAGCGTTGCGCCGGGGCGCACCACATCAATGCCTTTCCAGAGACATTCAAACGTTACGTCACAGAGTCGCTGGGCCAGTGTCGAAACCTCGCCTACGGTAAACATGCGGCTGGTGTCGCCGTACCAGCCGTCCTGGGTGATCACGGTAATATCCAGATTGACAATATCGCCCTTCTTGAGTTGTTTGTCGCCTGGAATGCCGTGACATACCTGATGATTAACCGAGGTGCAGATCGATTTGGGGTAGGGGCTGTAACCGGGCGGTTGATAGTTCAGCGGGGCGGGGATGGTGCCCTGAACGGTCACCATGTAATCATGGCAGAGGCGATCCAGTTCGCCGGTCGTTACACCGGGCTTGACAAAAGGTGTCACATAATCAATGACTTCGGAAGCCAGGCGGCATGCGATCCGCATTTTTTCGATCTGATCGGGGGTTTTAAGCGTGATGCTCATTGTTTTCGGTGCTTTATTTTATGAGGGCAAGTCGAGGCGACAGGATAACCGAGACCGGCGCATCCGGCCAGACAGGCTTGTCTGGACCAGACCGTCATGCGGGCGCTGTAAATGGCTTGCTGCGCTGCGGGTTGAGTTGCTATAATCGCTAAGTTTTCTTTAACGAAAACCGGCGGTTGGTGAAAACCGGTTGCCGAACTCAGCGTTTCGGAGTCCTCGTGTTCCGGAGCGAATCCTCACACGGTACCGAATTCAGGGTGTTTTTCTCCGGAAAAATAGCAGTCGGCACCGTGGCGGTCTAACCCTGCAAGGAGTCGTTATGTCGACAATGCGTCAAATGCTGGAAGCCGGCGTCCACTTCGGACACCAGACCCGCTTCTGGAACCCCCGTATGGCCCCCTATATTTTCGGGGCGCGTAACAAGATTCATATCGTTAACCTGGAAAAAACGGTTGCCAAGTACAACGAAGCGATTGCCTTCGTGAAGAAGCTGGCTGCCAACAAGGGAACGGTTCTGTTTGTCAGCACCAAGCGTCAGGCACGCGAAATCGTTGCTGAAGAAGCGGCACGCGCTGGTATGCCGTATGTCGATCAGCGCTGGTTGGGCGGCATGCTGACCAACTACAAAACGCTGAAGCAATCGATCAAGCGCCTGAAAGACATGGAGCAGTCGGTTGAAGACGGTTCGTGCGAGAAGCTGACCAAGAAAGAAGCGCTGGATTTCAAGCGCGAACTGGAAAAGCTGCAGAAGTCCATTGGCGGTATCAAGAACATGAACACGCTGCCGGACGCGATTTTCATCATCGACGTTGGTTATCACAAGATTGCCGTGACCGAAGCCAAGAAGCTGGGTATTCCCGTCATCGGCGTGGTTGACACCAACCACAATCCAGAAGGCGTTGACTACATCATTCCGGGTAACGATGACTCGTCGCGTGCGATTCGTCTGTACGCCCGCGGTATCGCCGATGCGGTGCTGGAAGGTCGCAGCCAGTCGATCCAGGAAATCGTTGACGCCGCCGCTGGTGAAGACGAGTTCGTGGAAGTCGAAGAAGAGACCTCGGCCGAGTAATCGGATAGGCCGGCCCCTCGCCGACGCGAGGATTTTGTTCCGGCAAGGTCGGCCGCCCTCGGGCGGCCGATTTGCAATAAACCCCCTGTTTGTCGGGGATGTTTGCGACAGACAGCGTTAACAGATTTGAATCAGGAGAACAGCATGGCTGAAGTGACCGCAGGTATGGTCAAGGAACTGCGTGAGAAAACCGACGCGCCGATGATGGAATGCAAGAAGGCGTTGAGCGAAGCTCAGGGCGATATGGCCAAGGCCGAAGAAATTCTGCGCGTCAAGCTGGGCAGCAAAGCCTCCAAGGCTGCCGCCCGTATTGCCGCCGAAGGGATCGTGGGTATTTACATTGCCGCCGACGGCAAGCTGGCTTCGATGGTTGAAGTGAACTGTGAGACTGACTTCGTCGCCAAGAACGACGATTTCCTGGCCTTTGCCCGCCAAGTCGCCGAGCTGGTCGCGACCAAGAATCCGGCCGATGTGGCTGCGCTGTCGGCGCTCCCGCTGGATGGCTCGACGGTTGAGGCCGTGCGCGCCGCGCTGGTCGGCAAGATCGGTGAAAACATGAGCATTCGCCGCTTTGTTCGTATTGAAGGCGCCGGTAAGGTGGCTTCGTACGTGCATGGTGGTAGCAAGATCGGTGTGCTGGTTGATCTGGAGGGTGGCGACGAAAGCCTGGCCAAGGATCTGGCCATGCACATTGCCGCCAATAAGCCGAAGTCGCTGGACGCCTCCGGTGTTGACGCTGCGCTGATTGAAACCGAGCGCCGTATCGCCGCCGAAAAGGCCGCCGAATCGGGCAAGCCGGCTGACATCGTCGCCAAGATGGTGGAAGGGACCGTTCAGAAGTTCCTGAAAGAAGTGACCCTGATGGGTCAGGTCTTCGTGAAGGCCGAAGACGGCAAGCAGACGATCGAGCAACTGCTCAAGCAGAAGAATGCCCAGATCAAGGGCTTTACGCTGTTCATCGTCGGTGAAGGCATTGAAAAGAAGGTTGATGACTTCGCTGCCGAAGTGGCTGCTCAGCAGGCGGCTGCCGCCAAGAAGTAAATCGTTGTCCCCGGGTCATGCGAAGCATGGCCCGGTTTGCAGTTCCGTAATTCCGGATTCTTGACGCAATTTTCTTGTTCAAAGGGGTCTCTTATGGCAACACCCAAATACAAACGCATACTGCTCAAGCTGTCCGGTGAGGCCCTGATGGGTGATGATGCCTACGGGATCAATCGACAGACCATCGGCGGTATCGTTGCCGAAATCAAGAAAGTGGCCGATCTGGGCGTCCAGATGGGCGTCGTGATCGGTGGTGGTAACATCTTCCGCGGTGTGGCGGCCTCCGCGTCCGGCATGGATCGCGCCCAGGCCGACTATATGGGCATGCTGGCGACGGTGATGAACAGTCTGGCCCTGCAGGATGCCATGCGTATCGCCGGCCTGCCGGTGCGTGTGCAATCGGCGCTCGACATTCAGCAAGTGGTCGAGCCTTATGTGCGCGGCAAGGCCATTCGCTATCTGGAGCAGGGGCGCATCGTGATTTTTGCCGCCGGTACCGGTAACCCGTTCTTTACGACCGATACGGCTGCTGCGCTGCGCGGCGCCGAGATTGGCGCCGAGATCGTGCTTAAGGCCACCAAGGTGGATGGTATCTACACGGCGGACCCAAAGAAGGACCCGTCGGCGACCAAGTACGCAACGATTTCCTTTGACGAAGCCATTCAACGCGATCTGAAAGTGATGGATGCGACGGCCTTTGCCCTGTGTCGTGACCAGAAACTGCCGATCAATGTGTTTTCCATTTTCGAAACGGGTGCCTTGGAGCGTGTCGTCATGGGCGCTGCTGAAGGCACACTCGTGTACTGCTGAACCCTAGAAAATTCCAGGACTACTGCGATGAGCGAACTGAAGAATACGACCGAGCAGAAAATGCTCAAATCCCTCGAAAGCCTGAAGAGCGAGCTGGGCAAGATCCGTACGGGGCGTGCCCATACCGGTATTCTTGACCACGTAATGGTTGAGTACTACGGTTCCATGGTGCCGGTTAATCAGGTAGCCAATGTGACGCTGATTGATGCACGCACGATTGGTGTTCAGCCCTGGGAGAAACCGATGGCTGGCAAAATCGAGAAAGCCATTCGTGACTCGGATCTGGGTCTGAATCCCGCTGCTCAGGGTGAGTTGATTCGCGTGCCGATGCCGGCGCTGACCGAAGAGCGCCGCAAGGAATTGATCAAAGTCGTTAAAGGCGAGGGCGAAAACGGCAAGGTGTCGATCCGCAATCTGCGTCGCGACGCCAATAACTCGCTCAAAGAGGCGCTGAAGAATAAGGAAATCTCCGAAGACGACGAACGTCGTGCCCAGGACGAAATTCAGAAACTCACAGACAAGTTCGTGGCGGAAGTTGACAAGCTGCTGGTCGATAAAGAAAAAGAACTGATGCAGATCTGATGACGCTGCAGGCACCGAGATGATTGCCCGCTGGTTCCGCAAACAGGCTCAGCCCAAAGCCGAGCCGGCTGTGCATGATGGCGTCTGTCCGCATCATATTGCCATCATCATGGATGGCAATGGGCGCTGGGCCAAACGACGCTTGCTGCCGCGTGTCGCCGGGCACCGGCAGGGTGTGGAAACCGTGCGCAGCACGGTGCGTCAATGCCTGGAGCTGGGTGTTGCGCATCTGACGCTCTTTGCCTTCAGCTCCGAGAATTGGCGGCGCCCGGTTGAGGAAGTGACGCTGCTGATGCAGTTGTTCATGAAGGCGCTGCAACAGGAAGTCGGCAAGCTCACGGAGCATGGTATCCGTTTGCGGGTGGTCGGTGACCGTTCGCGTTTTGCGCCGGAGTTGCAGTCGCTCATTGTCAATGCCGAAGCGAATACGGCACACAACACCCGGCTGACCCTGCACGTATGTGCCAACTACGGTGGCCGCTGGGATATCACGCAGGCCGTCAACCGTCTCGTTGAAGCGCACCCGGAGCGTGCCGGTGCGTACCAGGAACAGGATCTGGAGCCGTATCTCTGTTTTGCTGACGTGCCGGAACCGGACTTGTTTATCCGCACAGGCGGCGAAGAGCGTATCTCGAATTTTCTGCTCTGGCAGTTGGCTTACAGTGAACTTTATTTCACGCCGGTCCTCTGGCCCGACTTCGACCAGAATGCTTTTGTTGAAGCGATCCGCTCGTTTCAGAAGCGCCAGCGTCGTTTCGGCCAGACGGGGGACCAGATCGAGGCTGCGCAACGTGCGGCTCGCCAAGGCCCGGCACCAACCATTGAACCGCCGAAGGAGCTATGACCCATGTTGCTAACCCGCATTAAAACAGCGGTTTTGCTTTTTGCACTGGTGGCATTGATGCTGTTTGTGCTGCCGAATCTCTCCTGGGTGCTTTTCTGCTCGGTGGTCGCTGCATTGGGCTATTGGGAGTGGTTGGGGATGACGGCCACGCCGTACCTCGTTCGGGCGCCGCGGATCGTCGTGTCGACGCTGATTGGTCTGACGCTCGCTGGCATGATGTTGTTTGCACCCGTTACCTGGATGGCCTGGTTGACGGGCGTTTCGCTCCTGTTGGGCGCCGCCTTCTGGCTACTGGCTGTGCCGCTCTGGCTGGTGCGTCAATGGCGATTGAACAACCCCGGTCTGCATTTTGTGGTGGGGTTGATCCTGATTGTTCCGGCCTGGACGGCGTTGGTCTCGCTCAAGCCTGTGCCGCCGGAGCCCTGGTTGCTTCTGGCGGTGATGGCCGTCCCCTGGATTGCAGATATTGGCGCTTATTTTTCGGGGCGCCAATTTGGCAAACGTAAGCTG
Organism: Fluviibacter sp.; assembly: GCA_048859965.1. Lineage (GTDB taxonomy): Bacteria > Pseudomonadota > Gammaproteobacteria > Burkholderiales > Rhodocyclaceae > Fluviibacter. Next base: position 19,851 of record JBLIZO010000086.1, on the reverse strand, counting down.
GCCCCATCGATCAGCCCGGGTAAAACCTGGGAGGGTGTGGCTGGCGCCACAGTCTGTATTTTGATTTATGCGCTGATTCTGAATCAGATCGGCGGTATTTTCACGTTACTCTCGGTGCCCGTGCTGCTGCTATTGCTGGCGTTGTCGATTACCGGCGATTTGTTTGAGTCGCTCATGAAACGTCAGGCCGGGATCAAAGACAGTTCGGCGTTGTTGCCGGGGCACGGCGGTGTGCTGGATCGCATCGACAGCCAGCTCTCCGTGCTGCCAGTGGCTTTGTTGCTGATCATTGTCGCGACCGCTGGCTGATTGCTCATGCAGTCGATCGTCGTTCTTGGCGCTACAGGCTCGATCGGGCGGAGTACGCTGGACGTTATCGCGCGGCATCCGGATCGCTACCGGGTATTGGCGCTCGCCGCCCATAGCCGGATCGATCTGCTGGAGACTCAGATACGGGCGTTTGCACCGGCTTATGCGGTGGTGGTGGATCCGGTTGCGGCAGAGACACTGCGTCAACGGGTTGCCGCAGCCGGCCTCAAGACCGATGTCTTGACCGGGAGTGATGCGCTCACGACGGTCGTGTCTTTGCCGGAGGTCGATATCGTGATGGCGGCCATTGTCGGCGCCGCTGGCTTGCCATCGGCGATCGCCGCGGCTGAGGCGGGCAAGCGCGTATTGCTCGCCAACAAGGAGGCGCTGGTGATGGCGGGCGAGGTGTTTATGAACGCCGTCCGTCAATCGGGTGCAGTCCTGCTGCCCATCGATAGTGAACACAATGCGATCTTTCAATCGCTGCCCGCAGATTATCGGCAGAATCCGGCACAGCATGGCATCGCACACATCATTCTGACGGCATCCGGCGGGCCGTTCCGTGGCTATGACCGTGCCCGTCTGGCCGGTGTGAGCCCCGAACAGGCGGTGAGTCATCCGAAGTGGTCTATGGGCCGCAAAATCTCGGTGGATTCGGCAACGTTGATGAACAAGGGGCTGGAGGTGATCGAGGCGCATTATCTGTTCGGGATTCCGCCGGATAAGATCAACGTCGTGGTTCACCCCCAGAGCACGATTCATTCGCTTGTGCAATATGTCGATGGCTCCGTGCTGGCCGAATTGGGTGCGCCGGATATGCGGACCCCGATCGCGCATGCGCTGGCCTGGCCTGAGCGTATCGCGTCCGGCGTCGACATGTTGGACCTGGTGGCGTGTGGCCGTTTTGATTTCATGGCGCCCGATCTGCAAGCCTTTCCCTGTCTGAAGCTGGCGTTTGAGGCGCTATCCCGCGGTGGTCGAGCGCCCGCGATCCTGAATGCGGCCAATGAAGTGGCGGTGGCCGCTTTCCTGGATGGTCGTATCGGTTTCCTGCAGATTGCCGAAATCATCGAGGCAACCTTGAACGCGATTGAGAACGGGCCGGTGCGTGATCTGGACGATGTCTTTGCTGCAGACGTCGTGGCCCGAGGTTTTGCAGAATCCTGCGTGGCGGGGTGCCCATGAATTTTCTCAGCTCACTGCTGGCGTTTATTGTGGCCATTGGGCTGCTCGTGACCATTCACGAACTGGGGCATTATCTGGTGATGCGTTGGTGCGGTGTCCGGGTGCTGCGCTTCGCCTTCGGCTTTGGCAAAGTGCTTTGGTCGCGTCAGGACCGTGCCGGTACCGAATGGGCACTTTGCCTCTGGCCGCTGGGTGGTTACGTGAAGCCGCTGGATACGCGAGAAGCAACGGTTGTATCGGCGGCTGATCGTGCTCAGGCCTTTGATACGCAAACAGTGGGTAAGCGTATCGCCATGGTGGCGGCGGGCCCGGTGGCCAATTTTCTGCTGGCCGTTTTACTGTTCTGGGGTGTGTTTCTCAATGGGGTGAGTGAGTGGCGACCCATTCTGGCGCAACCACCCGCCGAGTCGCCGGCGGCAATCGCCGGCGTGCAAGCCGGCGATCTCGTGACCCGCGTCGAAGGTGAGGCGGTCAATAGCTGGCCGGTATTTCAGTGGCGTTTACTACAGGCGGTTTCTGACGAACGCGAAGTCAGTCTCGCCGTGATGGCAACGCACCAGGGACAACCCGTCGCGGGTGCGACAGATCGTGGGCTGCTCCTGAAACTACCGGCCGGTCTCAGTTTGGGACCGGAGTTGCTGGCCTCGCTGGGTTTACGCCTGGCTGTGCCTGATGTTGCACCGGTGGTTGGTATGGTGCAGCCCGACAGCGCCGCAATCACCGCAGGTTTCCAGGCTGGTGATCGGATCGAGCGCATCGATGGCCAGCCTGTGACGTACTGGTCCGAGGTTGTTCGGGCGATCCGCGCGCAGCCTGAGCAGCCTATGCAGGTGCAGATTCTGCGAGGCGACCAAAAGCATCTGCTGACGCTGACGCCCCGTGCTGTGGAAGAGCGGCAGCCTGCCGCCGGGCAGGATGCCGGCGCAGCGACTGGGCCGCAGAAAGTCGGTAAGGCCGGTCTGGGGCCGCTACAGGACCCCGCGCTGCTCGAAGCCTATCGCGTACGCCAGACCTTTGGCACCATGCAGGCGCTACAGGCGGCAATCTCGGAGACTTATGAGAAAAGCCGCTTTACGCTGGTGATGCTGGGGCAGATGCTGACGGGCAAAGCCTCGCTGGACAATCTGTCCGGTCCGGTCACGATTGCAACGGCAGCGGGGCAGACCGCCCGCATCGGCTTGGAGGCCTTTCTACGTTTTCTGGCGATCGTCAGTCTGTCGTTGGGTGTCATTAATCTTCTACCCTTGCCGCTGCTGGATGGCGGGCACTTGATGTATTATTTCGTAGAAATCCTGACGGGCAAGCCGGTTTCGGTGGATCGTCAGGCTTTATTGCAGCGTTTTGGCGTGGTTTTGCTCGGTTTTCTGATGTTTATCGCGCTTTTCAATGACTTACAGCGACTTTTCAATTGGTAGTCGGATGCCCCGGAAACACGTCAACCTGATCAGCTTTCATTTATTGCAGCCTCGGTTGCTGCCCGCGTGGGTGGGTGGCCTGCTGACGGCTGTTGCGCCGGTGGTTTGTGCGCAGCAGCATGAGTCTGCCGTATTCCGGCCGTTTGTTGTTCAGGATATTCGCGTTGAAGGGCTGCAGCGGACCGAACCGGGTACGGTGTTCACCTATCTGCCGATCAAGGTGGGCGAGACCGTTGATACGGAAAAAGTGTCGCAATCGATCCGCGCCTTGTACGCCACCGGTTTTTTCAAGGATGTCCGTATTGAAGCGGAGGGGCGCGTCCTGATCGTTAGCGTCGTCGAGCGCCCGGCGATTGCCTCGATTACCTTCGAAGGCATGAAAGAATTCGAGAAGGACGTCGTCCTCAAGGCCCTCAAGGAAGTGGGGCTGGCCGATTCGCGTATTTTCGACCGTTCGATTCTGGAACGTGCCGAACAGGAACTCAAGCGTCAGTATCTGGCCAAGGGCAAATACGCCGTTCAGATCACCACGACCGTAACGCCGTTGGAGCGTAACCGCGTCGGTATCAACTTTAATATTATTGAGGGTGATTCCGCCAAGATCCGTGAGATCAATATCATTGGCGCCAAGGCGTATCCGGAAAGCGAACTGCTGGATCTGTTCGAGCAAACGACGCCGACCTGGATGTCCTGGTATACCAAATCAGATCAGTATTCCCGCCAGAAGCTGACGGCTGATCTGGAAAAGCTGCGCTCCTTCTATCAGGATCGCGGTTATCTGGATTACGCCATTGATTCAACACAGGTGTCGATCAGCCCGAACAAGGAAAACATCTATCTGACGATTTCCCAGAGCGAAGGCAATCGGTACATGATCAGCAGCGTCAAGGTCGTTGGTGAGTTCATTGTGCCGGAAGAAGAGATCCGCAAGCTGGTTAAGTTTGAACCGGGACAGATCTTTTCGCGTGACAAGGTGAACCAGACCGTCAAGGCCATTACCGAGCGTCTGGGCAAAGAAGGCTATGCGTTCGCCAACGTCAACGCCGCACCCGACATCAATCGCGAAAAGCGCCTGGTCGGTTTTACCTTCTTTGTTGATCCGGGGCGTCGCGTCTATGTGCGCAAGGTCAACATTACCGGGAATACCAAGTCGCGTGACGAAGTCGTGCGTCAGGATATGCGCCAGATTGAAGGCGCCTGGTACGATGCCGACAAGATCAAGCTGTCGCGCGAGCGTCTGATGCGGACCGACTTCTTCAAGCAGGTGGATATCCAGACGCCACCGGTTGCCGGTACGAACGATCAGGTTGACGCCAACGTCAATGTCGAAGAAAAATCGACCGGCAGCTTTATGATTGGTGCAGGTTTTTCCAGCTATGAAAAACTGACGCTTTCCGGCTCGATCAGCCAGAACAACCTCTTTGGCAGCGGCAAGAGCGCAACGCTTGCGGTCAATACGAGTAAGGTCAATACGTTGTATAACCTGTCATATACCGATCCGTACTGGACTGTGAACGGTGTCAGCATTGGTTATGACGCATACTACAAGACCTTTAACTCGGCCTCGCTGGATTGGCTGTCGGTGTACAAGACCAGTTCGGCGGGCGGTGGTATCCGCTTCGGTTACCCGCTCAGCGAAGTCAGTAACCTGAATCTGGGTTTCACCGTTGACAGCACCAACATCAATCTGGGCGGTGCGAGCACGGTGACGCTCAGTGATGGCACGAGCGTTTATAACGTGCCTTACAACATCAACAATTTCGTCAATGTGTATGGTTCGACGAGTACGTCGCTGATTTCCAGTATCGGCTGGCGTCTGAACTCCTTTGACTCGATTCTGCTGCCAACCAAGGGTAACCGCTTTGGTGTGGGTGGCGAAGTTGCTTCGCCGCCCGGTAACCTGAGCTATTACCGCCTGACCTATCAGCAGCAGCATTTCATGCCTGCCACGAAGTCGCTGTTCCTCATGGGTAGTGCCGATCTGGGGTATGGCAATGGGATTGGCGATAAACCGCTGCCGTTCTACAAGAACTTCTACGGCGGTGGCATCGGCTCGGTGCGGGGTTACAAGCCCGGCACCGTCGGCCCGCAAGCGACCAACCCGAATGGCACAAACTCCTATACCGGCGGTAACAAGAAGGCGATTGGCAATCTTGAACTGCAGGGCACATTGGCCGGTATTGAAAACATGCGCTGGAACGTTTTCTACGATGTCGGTTATATCGGCGCGTCCGGCCTGTCGGCGCCGGGTACCTATCCGGGTATGACGAATCCGCCCGCCACGGGTGTTCTGCAATCCGTGGGTTTTGGCCTGTCCTGGGTGTCGCCGATGGGGCCGCTCCGGTTCAGCCTGGGTTGGCCGGTAGCGACACCGACGAATGCCAGTATCAATAAGCAACCGTTCCAGTTCACCATGGGTAGTGCGTTCTAACGAGGCCATCATGAAAAGCATCCCGCATTTTTTCCGTATTTGTGGCGCTGCCTTGATCAGCGGCCTGGTTTTGAGCGGCGCAGCTCAGGCCGAGGCCAAGATCGGTTTTGTCGATATGCAGCGCCTGTTTGATCAGGCGCCCGTCGCCGTGAAAGCCAACAAGAAACTGACGGCCGAATTTGCCAAGCGTGAGCTGGAGTTGCAAAAACTGGGCAAACAGATCAAAACCCAGCAGGATGCGCTGGAGAAGAATCCCGCCATGCCGGATGCCGAGCGTCGTAATCGTGAACGTGACCTGAACGAGTTGTCACGCGAATTCCAGCGTAAACAACGCGAGTTCCGTGAGGATCTGGAAATTCGTCGTAATGAAGCGATGGCTGGCATTCTGGATCGCGCCAATAAGGCGCTCAAGCAGATTGCGGAAACGGAGAAATACGATCTGATCGTGCAGGATGCCGTTTATTTCAGTCCGCGCATTGATATCACCGATAAGATCATCAAGGCCCTGGCCGATGACGGAAAGCTGCCCAACTGAAATGGCGCGCCCAACGCTCACGCTATCGGAGATTCAGGCCAGGCTTGGTGGCGAGCTGGTGGGTGAGGGGTCCGTAGCCGTCTCCAGCATCGCGCCGCTGGCCGACGCCGGGGCAGGGCAGATCAGTTTTCTGTCGCAGCGTAAATATGCCCCCTTGTTGGCGACGACGCAGGCTTCGGCGTTAATTCTGCCGATGGAGGCTGCGGGGCATTATCCGCGCGCACATATTCTGACGCCAAACCCGTATCTTTATTTCGCCCGTGTCAGTCAGTTGCTCAACCCGGTGCGTATACCTGATCCGCCGATTCATCCCAGTGCGGTCATTTCGCCAACGGCCAAGATCGGGCGCAATGCGGTTATTCATGCCGGCGTTGTCATCGGTGACGATGTCGTTATCGGTGATGATGCGCTCATTTATCCGAATGTGGTGATTTACCATGATTGCCATGTTGGGAACCGTGTTGTGCTGCACGCCGGTGTGGTGATCGGTGCCGACGGCTTTGGCAACGCCAAGGATGGCGATGCCTGGGTCAAGATTCCGCAGATCGGCCGTGTCGTCATCGGTGATGATGTTGAAGTCGGTGCCAATACCTGCATTGACCGTGGTGCGCTAGACGATACGGTGATCGGTCATGGCGTCAGAATTGATGACCAGATCATGATCGGCCATAACTGCCGTATCGGCGATCACACCGCGATTGCGGCCTGTGCCGGTATTGCCGGCAGCACGATCATTGGCAAACGTTGCATTATTGGCGGCGCCGCCATGTTTTCGGGCCATATCGAGATTACCGATGATGTCACCATCTCGGGAGGTACCGCCGTGATCAAAAATATTAAAAAGCCCGGGCAGTACACGGGTGTTTTTCCCAGCCTGCAACATGCCGACTGGTTACATATTGCTGCCAACCTGCGTCAGTTGGATACGCTGGCACGCAAGGTGCAGACACTCGAAGCACAAATCCAGACTTTGACCGAAAACCATACCGGGGAATCAGCGACATGACGCAACTCAATATCCATCAAATCCGTAAAATTCTCCCGCACCGCTATCCCTTCCTGCTGGTTGATCGCGTCCAGGAGATTGATTACGGTAAAAGTATTCATGCGATAAAAAATGTCACCGTCAATGAGCCGTGTTTCACCGGACATTTCCCTGAGTATCCGGTAATGCCGGGCGTGCTGATTATGGAAGCGATGGCCCAGGCTGCTGCCATTCTCACGTTTGCCTCCGCCTCCGAAGAAGAAACCCTGCAAGCTGCCGATGACCTGTATCTGTTTGCCGGTATCGATAATGCACGTTTCAAACGTCCGGTTATGCCGGGTGACCGCTTGGATCTGTTTGCAGAAATGGTGGCGAATAAACGCGGTATCTACAAATACAAGGCGGTTGCCAAGGTCGATGGCCAAGTGGTGGCAGAGGCTGATCTGATGTGCGCCCACCGTAAGATGGGCGATGCCTGATATGGTCAACATTCATCCCAGCGCATTAGTACATCCCAAAGCCCAGTTGGGCATTGGTGTCTCCGTCGGTGCGTTTAGCATCATCGGTGAGCATGTCAGCATCGGCGATGGTACGAGCATCGGGTCGCATTGTGTCATCGAAGGTCACACCAGTATCGGCCGCGATAACAGAATCCATCATTACGCCGCACTGGGTGGCGTGCCACAGGACAAGAAGTACAACGGTGAACCGACGCGCCTGGAAATCGGCGATCGCAACACCATCCGCGAATTCGTCAGCTTCAATGTCGGCACCGCGCAGGACAAGGGTGTCACGTCCATCGGCTCCGACAACTGGGTCATGGGTTATGTCCATATTGCCCATGACTGTCGAGTAGGTAACCAGACCATCCTCGCCAGCAACGCGCAATTGGCCGGCCATTGTGAAGTCGGTGATTGGGCGATTCTGGGGGGGCACACCGGTTATCATCAGTTCGTGCGCATCGGTGCGCACGCCATGATCGGTGGTGGTTCCATGCTCGTGCAGGATGTGCCGCCCTATGTCATGGCTCAAGGATACCCGACCGTTCCGCGCGGCATTAATGCCGAAGGTTTGAAGCGTCGCGGCTTTTCACCGGACGCGATCAACGCCATCAAGCAGGCCTACCGGCATGTTTATAAATCGGGCCTGAGCCTGGAAGAAGCCCGCGTGAAACTCGATGAACTGCAGAAAACGCATCCGGAAGTGGCGGTACTCAACGAGTTTCTGGCCTCGTCGCAGCGTGGCATTATCCGCTGATTGCGGGCGGACCATTGCACCATGACGGTGGGTCAACCGGCGCCTCCGGATCGTCCTTTACGTATTGCACTGGTTGCCGGCGAGGCTTCCGGTGATGTGCTCGGCGCCAGCCTGATTCAAGCCATTCAGGCGCGCCATCCGGATGCTGCGTTTTTTGGCATCGGCGGACCAAAAATGATGGCGGCTGGCCTGATCAGCGCCTATGACCAGGAAAAGCTGGCCGTGCGTGGTGCCGTCGAGGTCTTGAAACATTTGCCGGAAATCCTGAAGATCCGACGCGGTATCCTCGCCAGACTGAAAGCCTGGCAACCGGATGTGATGGTCGGCATCGACGCGCCGGATTTCAATCTGCCGATTGAGCGGCAGCTTAAGCGCGCCGGTATACCCACGGTGCATTATGTCAGCCCGACGGTCTGGGCCTGGCGCCGTGGGCGTGCAAAAAAGATTATTGCCTCGGTCAACCAACTGCTCTGTCTGTTCCCGTTTGAGCCTGCCTGTTACAAGGGACAGGCGATCGACCCGGTGTTTATTGGGCACCCGCTGGCGGATGAAATCAGTCCGGAGATCAATCGTGCGCAACAGCGGGCCGAACTGAACCTGCCCGAAGCTGCGCCGTTGGTCACGCTCATGCCGGGTAGTCGGCAGTCCGAGTTGGACTTTCATGCACAGTTATTCATTGAGACCGCCAACCGGATCGCCAGCGAATTACCGGAAGCCTTCTTTATCGTGCCGCTGACCACACCCGTTACGCGTGATCGTTTTGAAGCGGCGTTGCATGAATTCGGCGCGCAAGGCCTGCGTCTGCGAATTTTGTTTGGCCATGCGCGCGAGGCCCTGGCAGCAAGTGATCTGGCGCTGGTTTGCAGTGGTACGGCGACATTGGAGGCGGCTTTGATGCGCTGCCCCATGGTGATTACTTACCGGATATCGGCATTGTCTGCCTGGATCTACAAGAAGATGCGTTATCTACCCTGGGTTGGGTTGCCCAACATCCTGCAGGGGCGCTTGTTCGTACCCGAGCTCCTGCAGGAGGATGCCACCCCTGAGCGTCTGTCAACCGCCATGGTTGACCTCTGGCGTTCACCGGTACGTCGTGCCGAGATGGCTCGCGAGTTCGCGGCGATTCACCAGAAGCTCCGCCAGGATTCGGCGGCACGCGCGGCCGATGCCGTGCTGTCCTGTATCCGTTAACGACCATGCCGGACGTGTCTTTGATCTGTGGCGTTGATGAAGCCGGACGCGGGCCCTTGGCGGGGTCGGTCGTTGCAGCGGCGGTGATTCTGGACCCTGCGCGCCCTATTGCCGGTCTAGCCGATTCCAAAAAGCTCAGCGCCAGAGTCCGTGAACGATTGGCCGAGGATATCCGGACCTATGCACTGGCGTGGGCCATCGGCGAAGCGACGGCGGCGGAGATCGACGAGATCAATATTTTGCAAGCCACGTTTCTGGCCATGCGCCGCGCTGTCGCCGGTCTGAAGATTGCGCCTGAGCATGCGCTGATCGACGGTAACCGGGTGCCTGTCGGATTACCGTGCAGTGCGGATGCGATTGTGAAGGGGGACGCCAAGGAACCCGCCATTTCCGCTGCCTCGATTCTTGCTAAAACGTATCGGGATGCGCAGCTTCTTGAGTTGGATGCGTGTTATCCGCAATACGGTTTTGCCCGCCATATGGGTTATCCGACCGTGGCACACCTCGAAGCGCTGCGCTTGCATGGGCCATCGCCCGTACACCGGCGCAGTTTCGGCCCGGTGGCGCAATGCCTGCTGGCCGGGCTGGATTGATGCAGCCTATGGAGCGGATCAGCTCGCGCCAGAATGCCCTGGTCAAGGAACTCAAGCGCCTGGCCGACAACAAACGTGCGCGGCTTGAAGCGCGGTGCGCCTTGTCCGAGGGGGATCATCTGTTGCGAACGATGTTGGATGCAGGGGTCCAGCCGACGTTGATTGCGCTCGCTGCTCGGGCAGCTACGGACGCAGCGCTACAGGGGGTTTTGCAGCGCTGTGGCGATGCACGTTGTGTCGTGATTGATGACGCCATCTTCGATCAGATTGCACCGACGGATTCGCCGGCCGGTCTTTTGGCGCTAAGCCCTTTGCCGCTGGCATCTGCCAAGCCCGACGCGGATGTGGATACGCTCGTGCTCGAAGCCGTGCAGGATCCGGGTAATGTTGGCAGCCTGATTCGCACAGCCGTGGCTGCCGGTGTGCGCCAAATCGTCTTGTCGCCTGGTTGTGCCGATGTCTGGTCGCCGCGTTGCCTGCGTGCGGCGCAAGGTGCGCAATGGCTGGCGCGTATTTTTGCAGATACCGACCCCGTTGGGTTTCTGACAAATTATCAAGGCGATGTTGCTGCCACCATCCTGCAAGGTGGGCAAAATCTGTACGTGCAATCCTTCAGCCATCCGGTGGCCTGGCTGTTTGGGAATGAAGGGCAGGGCTTGTCACCCGAGCTGGTGGGGTTGGCCACAAAGCGCGTCACCATCCCCATGCCGGGGGCAATGGAGTCATTAAACGTCAATGCCGCTGCGGCCGTTTGTCTCTTTGAGCAGGTACGGCAGCGTTCCGTGACGGGGCTTGAAACCGGGAAGGCTTAAAAAGCCGTCGCCTTGTTCTCAAGGCGAATCTCCTGCATCACGGTCGTTGAAATCTCCTCGATGCTCTTGCTCGACGAATCCAGCCAATGAATGCCTTCACGACGCATCATCTTTTCAGCATCGTTCACTTCCTGGCGGCAATTCGCCAAAGAGGCATATTTACTGTTGGGGCGTCGCTCTTCACGAATCTGAGCCAGACGCTCGGGTTGAATCGTTAGCCCGAACAGCTTGCCTTTGTGCTCCTTCAGCGTACCGGGCAGCGTGCCGCGCTCGAAATCCTCGGGAATCAGCGGGAAGTTGGCGGCTTTGATACCAAACTGCATGGCCAGATAGAGCGAGGTCGGCGTTTTGCCGCAGCGGGATACGCCCACCAGAATCACGTCGGCGCCGCTTAAATCGCGATCCGTAATGCCGTCGTCGTGCGCCAACGTGTAGTTGATGGCTTCGATACGGTTTTTGTAATCCGAGCTATCGGTACGACCATGCGTGCGGCCGACGGTATGCGTCGATTTGATATTGATCTCGGCTTCGATCGGCGCCAGAAAGGTCTTGAAGAAATTAAGATACAGAGCGGGCGCTTGTTCAAGCAACGATGAGATTTCATCATCGACCAGCGTCGTAAAAACGATCGGGCAGCAACCATCGCGTTCGGCGACTGCCTCGATGCGCTGCACCGCTTCCAGGGCCTTTTCGCGGGTGTTGATGAAAGGGAGACGGTGTTGTATCCAGTCAACGCCCTCGAACTGGCTGAGCAGACTGTGGCCGAGCGACTCGGCCGTAATGCCGGTGCCATCTGAAACGAAGAATACGGTGCGTTTTGTCATGATGGCTGCATTGTATCCAATGCCTTGGGGTTCGTGTGGTAAATTGGTCATACCATAAATGGCTTGATAACCTGAAAATATTTCATTGTATCTACTAGGATTTCGGAATAGAGCTGTGATAAATTGAGCGCCATTGAATACAATCAGACATTGGTATTACCAATTATCACCGCTTTCAAGCATTCAATATGGCACAAGGTCTTAAAACCGCTCAGCGTTTGTCCGACACGGTTGCCCGTCAACTGGAGCAGCGCATTCTCGACGGCGCGCTCAAAGTGGGGGACCGCCTGCCGCCTGAACGCGAATTATCGCTGGAGCTGGGCGTCTCTCGCCCCTGTCTGCGGGAGGCTATCCAGAAATTGGCTTCCAAAGGCTTGCTCTACAGTCGCCAGGGCGGCGGCACCTTTGTTGCCGAGCAACTGAATAACGCGCTGGCTAACCCGTGGGCGGAGATGCTGGCATCGCATCCGGCGCTCAACGCGGATCTGCTGGAGTTTCGTGCCGTGCTGGAAAGCCAGTGTGCCGAATGGGCTGCGCTACGTGCGACACCTGCGGACCTGCACCAACTGGATCAGTGCCTGAAGACCGCAGCGGCCGCCGTCGCTACGCATAGCGCCGAAGCGGTGACAGAGGCCGATCAGACATTTCATCAGGCATTGGCTGAAGCAGCGCATAACGCTTTTGCGGCGCACATGATGTCGGTTGTGCAAGGCTTGTTGCAGAAAGATATTCTGTTCAATCTGGGTGAGCTCATCAGCGTGCCGGTTGCCAGCCGCATGTTGATTGAGCAATGGACTGCGATTGTCGATGCCATTCGTCAGCAAAACGCAGGCGCTGCCCGGCAGGCCGCTGCCACCCACGCCGGGTTCTTCCGCGAGACACTCCATCAGGCGCAGCGCGCTCAAGCACGCCGTGAGGTGTCTGAGATGCGCGCCGACCGACGGCTTGCTGCCAACGCTTTTTAATCCGCTTTTTACTTTTTAACCTTTAACCTTCACCAACGGGGATCTTTATGAACGCCTTTGTCAAAAACTTCAAAGAACTGCGCATGACCGATGTGGAAGAGGTCGGCGGCAAGAACGCCTCCCTCGGCGAAATGATCAGCCAGCTGTCCACGGCGGGTGTTCGCGTACCGGGCGGCTTTGCGACGACGGCTGACGCTTACCGCGCCTTTCTCGCCCACAACGGCCTGGCCGATAAGATCAACGCCCGTCTGTCATCGTTGAATGTGGATGATGTCGATGCGCTGCTCAAGACTGGCGCCGAGATTCGTCAATGGGTGGTGGATACCCCGTTCCCGGAACAACTGGAAAAAGAAATTGCCGTGCATTACGCCGCACTCATTGCCGAGAGCGGCCCGGAAGCCTCGTTTGCCGTCCGTTCGTCAGCCACTGCCGAAGATCTGCCGGATGCCTCGTTTGCCGGTCAGCAGGAAACCTTTCTGAATATCAGTGGCCTGGAAAACATCCTGCATGCCATCAAGGAAGTGTTCGCCTCGCTCTACAACGACCGCGCCATTGCCTACCGTGTGCACAAGGGGTTTGCTCACGCCGATGTGGCCCTATCGGCCGGCATCCAGCGGATGGTGCGCTCGGACAAGGGTGCCGCAGGCGTCATGTTTACGCTCGACACCGAATCCGGTTTCCGTGATGCGATTTTTGTGACCTCGTCGTATGGCCTCGGTGAAACGGTGGTGCAGGGTGCCGTCAACCCGGATGAGTTTTATGTGCACAAGCCCATGCTGCGTGAAGGCCGTCCGGCTGTGATTCGCCGCAACCTGGGTTCGAAGCTCATCAAGATGATCTTCTCGACTGACAAAGTGGCGGGTAAATCGACGCATACGGTGGATGTGGCGGAAGCCGAGCGTCACCAGTTCTCGATTCGCGACGAAGAAGTGCTGGAGCTTGCCCGCTTTGCCGACATCATTGAAAAGCACTACGAGCGTCCGATGGACATCGAGTGGGGCCGTGATGGCACCGATGGTCGCCTCTATATTCTGCAAGCCCGTCCGGAAACCGTGAAGTCGCAAGAATCGAAGGACAAAGTCGAGAAATTCGCCCTCAAGTCCTACGGCAAGGTGCTGGCCTCGGGCCGCGCCATCGGTCAGAAGATCGGTGTCGGCCCGGTGCGCGTCGTCAATGATCCGGCAGAAATGAACAGCGTGAAACCGGGCGACGTACTGGTTGCCGACATGACCGACCCAAATTGTGAGCCGGTCATGAAACGTGCTTCGGCGATTGTGACCAATCGGGGGGGGCGTACCTGTCACGCCGCCATCATCGCGCGCGAACTGGGTATCCCGGCCATCGTGGGTTGCGGCGATGCCACCGAAACGCTGACCGAAGGGGACGTGGTGACGGTCTCCTGTGCCGAAGGCGATACCGGTCACGTGTATCGTGGTGCGCAGGAATACGAAGTCACGACGCGTGATCTCGGCGAGCTGCCCAGGATCCCGGTCAAGATCATGATGAACGTCGGTAACCCGGAGCTGGCCTTCGATTTCGCGCAACTGCCGAACGAAGGTGTGGGTCTGGCCCGCGTTGAATTCATCATCAATAACATCATCGGTATTCACCCGAAAGCGATTCTGGGCATCGATCGTCTGCCAGCCAGCAAGCGTGAGGAGATTGAGCGTCGCGCCCGTGGCTATGCCGATCCGGTCAGTTTTTTTACCGATAAGTTGGTCGAAGGCGTCGCCACCATTGCGGCCGCCTTCTGGCCGAAGCCAGTCATTGTTCGCCTATCGGACTTCAAATCGAACGAATACCGCAAGCTGTTGGGTGGCGATCTGTATGAGCCGGAGGAAGAAAACCCGATGCTGGGCTTCCGCGGCGCCTCGCGTTACATCGCACAATCCTTCCAGGATTGTTTCGCGATGGAATGCAAAGCGATGCGTACCGTGCGTGAAGTGCTGGGCTATACCAACGTGCAACTCATGGTGCCGTTTGTGCGCACGCTGGGTGAAGCGGCTGAAGTCGAGAAGCTGTTGGCCAGCCATGGCCTGCGTCGCGGCGAACACGATCTCAAGCTCATCATGATGTGTGAGATTCCATCGAATGCGCTGTTGGCCGATCAGTTCCTCGAATACTTCGATGGCATGTCGATCGGTTCGAACGATCTCACGCAGCTCACGCTGGGTCTGGATCGCGATTCGGGTCTCGTCGCCTCGTTGTTCGACGAACGTGACCCGGCCGTGAAGATGCTGCTGGAGCGCGCCATCGAGTCCTGTAACAAGGCGGGCAAGTACATCGGTATCTGTGGTCAGGGTCCGTCGGACCATCCCGATCTGGCCGAATGGCTGACCGAGAAGGGCATCACGAGTTTGTCGCTGAATCCGGATACGGTGGTCGATACCTGGCAGCAGATCGCCAAACGTTCTTGAGTTTTTGAACGGGCTTGTGCCGATTCAATGTATCTTTAAGAGGCATCCGAAAGGGTGCCTCGTTTTCTTGCTCAGGGGTGAAACCGCGGCAAGGTCACTTTCCAGCGGATCGCGATCAGACGGACCGTAAGGCAGGCCAGAATGCCGGCCCAGGCGGCAACGGTGGCGTGGATGCCGAGTGCATCAAGAATGATGAGTGTCATGGCGCCAATCCAGGCGGCGGTGGCGTAAAGCTCGCTGGAGAAGACGAGCGGTACCTCGTTGATCATGACATCGCGCAGCAAGCCGCCGAAGACGGCAGTGACCACACCCAGCAGGCTGGCTGTGAGCCAGGGCATGTTCCAATCCAGGGCCACCTGAGTGCCGACGATCGCAAACAGGGCGAGGCCGATGGCGTCGGGGATCAGAAACAGGTTCTCGGGCAGATGGCGGACGCGCGTGATGAAAAACGTCAGGACCGCCGTGACGACGGTGAACCAGAGATAGGTCTCGTCGGCCATCCAGAATACTTTGCGCCCCAGTAGTAGATCGCGCACGGTGCCGCCGCCCAGCGAGGTGGCTACGCCAGCCATGAGTGCGCCGAATAGATCGACGCCTTTGTCGCGAGCCACCAGCACACCTGTCAACGCGCAGGTGATGGATGCGGCCAGGCCCAGGCCGTAAATTAAAGCGTTGTTGGCTTGGGTCAGTTGATCGGGAATCAGCATCAGCGTTCCTTTCAGCGAACCTGGGTTTTGAGCAGGCGACCTTGCTCGCGCTTCCAGTCCTTTTCTTTTTCGCTGTCGCGCTTGTCGTGCAGTTTCTTGCCCTTGGCCAGGCCGATTTCGGCCTTGATGCGGCCTTTGTTGTAATGCAGGTCGATGGGGACCAGTGCGTAACCGGCGCGTTCGACCTTGCCGATGAGCGTGTCGATCTGGCGACGATGCAGCAGCAGTTTGCGGGTTCGGGTGGCATCCGGTGTGACATGCGTCGACGCCGAAATCAGTGGTGTGATGTGCATACCCAGAAGATAGAGTTCACCTTCCAGTACGACGACATAGGCTTCTTTGATTTGGACGCGGCCAGCCCGGATCGCTTTGCATTCCCAGCCCTGTAGCGACACGCCTGCCTCGAATTGTTCTTCGATGAAGTATTCGTGGAAGGCTTTTTTGTTGGAAACGATGCTCATGCGGATGCTAAAAATTGGGGCGGGAATTGCGGTGAAGCAGGGCGAATGGTCTGCTTTTCGCTAGAATTACGGCATTCTAGCAATCCTTCCTCTGCATCGTACTGATTTGTCGCTATGGCGCTTGTTGAAAAAACCGTCCTGATCGAACATACGCCGGCCCAGATGTATGCGCTGGTCGATGACGTTGAGCGTTATCCCGAGTTTTTGCCTTGGTGCGCCCGGACAGCGCTTCGTTTTCGTGACGAACACAAAACCGTGGCGACGCTACACATTGATTTTCTCAGCGTGAAGTCGCATTTCACGACGGAAAACATGAAGGATTTTCCGACCGAGATGCGCATGAAACTGGTCGATGGGCCGTTTCGCAGCTTCGACGGCACCTGGCATTTCAAGCCGCTGGGCGATACGGCCTGCAAAATCGAATTCCGCTTGAGTTACGAATTTTCCAGTAAGCTCTTCGAAAAGATCATCGGTCCGGTGTTCAGCCGGATTGCCAATACGTTTATCGAGGCCTTCGTGCAGCGGGCCGCACAGGTTTACGGCGCATGAAAATTGAAGTCATTTACGCACTCCCCGAACGCCAGGAACTGCTGACGCTGGATTTGCCCGAGGGCAGCACGGCCTTGCAGGCTGTTGAGGCGTCGGGCTTGTTGCAGAAATATCCGGATATCGAGCCGGGTGGCCGCAATAAGCTCGGTGTGTTCGCCAAACTGGTTAAAAACGATGCAGTGCTACGTGATCGTGATCGCGTGGAAATCTACCGGCCGTTGATCGCCGATCCCAAGGAAGTGCGTCGTCAGAAGGCCGCTGAAGGCAAGATCATGAAGCGGGGCGCGGCCGGTCTTAACGCCGGCGAATCTGCCGAATAAACCCCGGATTCATGGGGTTTTAGCCCTCAAATGCACACATGAAGAAGACGGCAGGGCGATAGTTCCGTATAATATCGTTTTGTGTCTTGGGGCTTAAAGACCATGCAGCTTATTCAGAAAGCGCTGACGTTTGACGACGTTTTGCTCGTGCCGGCGCACTCGGCAATCCTCCCACGCGATGTTTCTCTGCAAACCCGCCTGACGCGCGATATCACGCTCAATATGCCATTGCTGTCGGCCGCCATGGATACGGTGACCGAAGGTCGTCTGGCTATTGCGCTGGCGCAAGAGGGCGGTATCGGTATCATTCACAAGAACCTGACCCCGGCGCAACAGGCCGCCGAAGTGGCCAAGGTCAAGCGTTATGAATCGGGTGTGCTCAAAGACCCGATCACCATCAACCCGAACATGACGGTGCGCGAAGTGCTGGCGCTGACGCGTCAACACCGCATTTCCGGCCTGCCGGTGCTCGACAAGGGCGGAAAGGTGGTCGGTATTGTCACCAACCGCGACCTGCGCTTTGAAGATAACCTCGATCAGGCGGTGCGCCAGATCATGACGCCGAGGAAAAAGCTGGTAACCGTGCGTGAAGGCGGCAGCATTGAAGACGCCAAGGCGTTGATGCACCAGCACCGTATCGAGCGTGTGCTGGTGGTTGACGACGAGTTTCAGTTGCACGGCCTGATTACCGTGAAGGATATCCTCAAAGCCACCGAACACCCGAATGCATCGAAAGATGCCTCAGGGCGTCTGCGTGCCGGTGCTGCCGTGGGTGTTGGTGCGGGGACCGAAGAACGTGTCGAACTGCTGGCCGAAGCGGGTGTCGATGTCATCGTCGTCGATACGGCGCATGGTCACTCGCAGGGCGTGCTGGATCGCGTGCAGTGGGTCAAGAAGAACTACCCGAATGTTCAGGTCATTGGCGGCAACATCGCGACCGCTGATGCAGCGCGTGCACTGGTTGACCACGGCGCCGACGGCGTGAAGGTTGGTATCGGTCCGGGCTCGATTTGTACCACGCGTATCGTTGCCGGTGTTGGCGTGCCGCAAATTACGGCGATTGCCAATGTGGCCAAAGCGCTGGACGGCACGGGCGTGCCGCTGGTTGCAGATGGCGGCATCCGTTTCTCGGGCGATATTGCCAAGGCGATTGCGGCTGGTGCCAATTGCGTTATGCTCGGCGGCCTGTTTGCCGGTACGGAAGAAGCGCCCGGCGAAGTCGAGTTGTTCCAGGGCCGCTCGTACAAGAGCTACCGGGGCATGGGCTCGCTGGGGGCCATGCAGGCCGGTTCCAGCGATCGCTATTTCCAGGAAAACACCGCCAACGTCGATAAGTTCGTGCCGGAAGGGATTGAAGGTCGCGTGCCCTATAAAGGCTCGGTGCTGGCCGTCATTCACCAGTTGATGGGCGGTTTGCGTTCGTCGATGGGCTATCTGGGCTGCGCCACGATTGCCGATGTCCACAAGCAAGCGCAATTTGTTGAGATCACCTCGGCCGGCGTGCGTGAATCGCACGTTCATGATGTGCAAATCACCAAAGAAGCCCCGAATTACCACGTCGAATAATTCATTTCTCCGAAGCTTATGTCCCGCTCGCACCAGAAGATCCTCATCCTCGATTTCGGTTCGCAACTCACGCAACTCATCGCGCGTCGTGTGCGTGAACAACAGGTGTACTGTGAGCTGCATCCCTTTGATGTAAGCGACGACTTTGTGCGCGAGTTCAAACCGCAGGGCATTATTTTGTCGGGCGGACCGAACTCGGTGTACGACGCGACCGAGTGGAAAGCGCCGCAAGCCGTTTTCGAACTGGGCGTACCCGTACTCGGTATCTGTTACGGCATGCAAACCATGGCCGAACAGTTGGGTGGCAAGGTCGAGAGCTCGAACAAGCGCGAATTCGGCTATGCCGAGATGCGCGCGCGCGGTCATTCGAAACTCTTCGAAGGGCTGCAGGATCGCAGCAACGACCAGGGGCATGGGCTGCTGGATGTCTGGATGAGCCACGGTGACAAAGTCACCGAGTTGCCACCAGGCTTCAAGGTTATTGGTGACAATGAATCGACGCCTGTTGCCGCCATGGCAGACGAAGATCGTCGCTACTACGCCGTGCAATTCCACCCGGAAGTCACCCACACGCTCAAGGGCAAGGAAATGATTGCCCGCTTCGTCCACGACATCTGCGGTTGCGGTCGCGACTGGACCATGCCTAATTATGTGGAAGAGGCGGTTGAAAAGATCCGCGCCCAGGTTGGCAAGGAAGAAGTCATTCTCGGCCTGTCCGGTGGGGTCGATTCGTCCGTCGCCGCTGCGCTGATCCATCGTGCTATTGGCGATCAGCTCACCTGTGTGTTCGTTGATAATGGTCTGCTCCGTTTGAACGAAGCAGAGCAGGTGATGGAAACCTTTGCCCGTGGTCTGGGCGTCAAGGTTATCCATGTAGACGCTTCGGAACAGTTCCTCGGCCACCTCAAAGGTGTCAGCGATCCGGAACAGAAGCGTAAGATCATTGGCCGCGAATTCGTTGAAGTCTTCGATGCCGAATCGAAGAAACTGGTGAATGCCAAGTGGCTGGCTCAGGGCACCATCTATCCGGACGTGATCGAATCCGCCGGTGCCAAAACCGGTAAAGCGCATACGATCAAATCGCACCACAACGTCGGTGGCCTGCCAGAGCACATGAAGCTCAAGCTCCTGGAACCGCTGCGCGAACTGTTCAAGGACGAAGTCCGTGAACTCGGCGTTGCCGTGGGTCTGCCGCATGACATGGTCTACCGTCATCCATTCCCGGGGCCGGGCCTGGGTGTGCGCATCCTGGGCGAAGTGAAGAAAGAATTTGCCGACCTCTTGCGCCGTGCCGATGCCATCTTTATTGACGAGCTGCGGGCTTCCGGT
>JBLIZO010000085.1:0-27312 GCA_048859965.1 Fluviibacter sp. | reverse complement strand
GTGTCCAACGTTTCAGCCGTGTCGCCTGCTTTCAGCGTCCAGCCGGCGCGACACTCCACTTTGCCGCGCGCCAGTTCCTTGCCGAGTAATTCGCGCAGCGGCATTTCCAGGGCACGTAGTTCGTCAGGGAAACGGAAGCCGAGGTCAAGAAAACGTGAGTTAACGCTCTTGATCTCGAAACTGAGGGTGCCGCCCGCGCCTATTCCGGCGATCGGTCGGGTGACGTTGGCAAAGCCGGTCATGCTGGCAATCATGAGCAATCCTGAATTCCTGAAGACGGGTGGAAGTCGTACAATGCCGACGAGTTTAAACCACCGGAGCCATCTATGCGCCCAAGTCAGCGTCAACCCGACGAATTACGCCCGCTTTCGATTACCCGTGGCTACACCGTCCATGCCGAAGGATCGGTGCTGATTCAGGTGGGGCAAACCCGTGTGCTGTGTACGGCCAGTGTCGAAACCAACTTGCCGCCATGGTTGCGCGGCAAAGGTCAGGGTTGGGTGACCGCCGAATATGGCATGTTGCCGCGTGCCACCCACACCCGTACCGCGCGTGAAGCGGCCAAGGGCAAGCAAACCGGTCGTACGCAGGAAATTCAGCGTCTCATTGGCCGCAGCCTGCGCGCCGTGACAGATCTCGTAATTCTTGGGGAGCGTCAGATTACGCTGGATTGTGATGTGCTGCAGGCCGATGGCGGCACGCGATGTGCCGCCATTACCGGTGCCTGGGTCGCGCTGTATGAAGCCTGTGCCAAATTGGTCGAAAGTGGCGCGCTGCCAAGTAATCCGGTACGCGACCATGTTGCCGGCATATCGGTGGGTATTGTCGATGGCCAGCCCGTACTCGACCTGGATTATGCTGAAGATTCGAATTGCGATACCGACATGAATGTCATCATGACGGGCAGTGGCGGCATTGTGGAAATCCAGGGTACGGCCGAAGGTACGCCGTTTACACGTGGTGAGCTGGGCGCACTGGTCGACCTGGCCGAGAAGGGCGTGAGCGAACTGATCGCTGCACAGAAGCAGGCGATCAAGGCCTGAATATGCAACGACTTGTTCTTGCTTCCAACAACGCCAAGAAACTCAAGGAACTCGGCGCGTTGCTGACGCCGCTGGGCATCGAACTGCTCCCGCAAGGCGCATTGGGTATTCCGGAGGCCGAAGAACCGTTTTTTACCTTCGTGGAAAATGCGTTGGCTAAAGCGCGCCATGCGGCTCGGTTGAGCGGCTTGCCGGCGCTCGCCGATGATTCGGGCCTGTGTGTCCGTGCGCTGGGTGGTGCCCCCGGTGTCTTATCGGCACGTTTTGCCGGCGAACCCAAATCGGATGAACGTAATAACCAGTATCTGTTGGAAAGGCTTGCCGGGCAAACGGATCGCGCTGCGCACTTCGTCAGCCTGCTGGTACTGGTACGCCATGCTGATGATCCACAGCCGATTATCGCCGAGGGCAATTGGCAGGGCGAAATTCTTCATGCGCCGCGGGGTAAGGATGGCTTTGGTTACGATCCGCTGTTCTGGGTTCCGGCGGTCGGTTTATCCGCTGCCGAGATGGCCGCAGACGCCAAGAACCAGTGTTCTCACCGGGCGGTTGCCATGCAGCAGCTCATGGTGCGACTGAACGAGCTTTGAGTGTCTTGTGACTCAACCGATCAGCTTCGTTTCCGGGCGAACACAGCGAAACGCGCTGCCATCGCTGACGCCGCAATTCACACAGACGGTGCCGCTCTCGCTGTATGTACATATCCCGTGGTGCGTGCGTAAATGCCCTTATTGCGACTTTAATTCGCATGCAGCGCCGGAAGTCTTGCCGGAAACGATGTTCGTCGATGCGCTGCTGGAAGATCTGACGCGATCGCTACCCGCTATCTGGGGGCGTCGCGTGGAAACCGTGTTTTTCGGTGGCGGCACACCCAGTCTGTTATCACCCGAGTCGGTCGATCGGTTGCTCTCGGGGTTTCGTACCTTGTTGCCCTTGTCGCCAGGTGCAGAAATCACGCTGGAGGCTAACCCTGGTACCGTCGATTCAGCGCGATTTGAAGGTTTTCGTGCAGCGGGTATTAACCGCTTATCACTGGGTATCCAGAGCTTCGACGATGCAGCGCTACAGTCACTCGGTCGTATTCATAACAAGGCTCAGGCGATTGCTGCTATCGAAGCAGCCGCTCGTGTTTTCGATACGTTCAACCTCGATCTGATGGTTGGCTTACCGTACCAGACGGTTGATGCGGCATTGGCCGATATTGAACAGGCGCTTTACTTTTCGCCGCCGCACTTTTCCTGCTATCAATTGACCCTGGAACCACATACGCGCTTTGCCGCACAGCCGCCCGCAGGTTTGCCAGATGACGATGTCTGTGCCGAAATCCAGGATCGGTTGGAAGCGCGTCTGGCCGACGCCGGCTACGACCATTACGAAACATCGGCCTTTGCCCGGCCCGGTCATCAATGCCGGCATAATCTGAACTATTGGCTCTTTGGTGATTACCTGGGTATTGGCCCGGGGGCGCATGGCAAGCTGACGAATCATGAAGGCGTGCACCGGACCATGCGCCACAAACAGCCGAAAGCCTATCTGGCTGCAGCAGATTCCGGTGGTTTTACGCAAACAGACGAGGCTGTTTCTGCCGACGCCCTCATTGGCGAATTCATGATGAATGCACTACGGCTGAACGCGGGGTTCACGACGGACATCTTTGAGCGCCATACCGGACTGCCCTGGTTGGTTGTCAGTCGTGACGTTGAATCCGGTGTGCGTGATGGTTTTCTCGAATGGGTCGTTGCCGGGAAACACCTGAGGCCAACGCTGCAGGGCCGACGTTTTCTCAACGTGTTGCTACAGCGCTTTCTCTAAGTTTATTTCTTGCGGAAAACGAGATCCCAGACGCCATGACCCAGTTTGAGGCCGCGGTTCTCAAATTTGGTCAGCGGTCGATACGTCGGACGGGGTGCATAATCCATCGCGGTATTTTCCAGTGCAGGTTCGGCTGAAAGCACCTCCAGCATCTGCACCGCATAGTTTTCCCAATCCGTGGCGCAATGGATTGTGCCCCCCGGTTTCAGGCGCGAAGCCAGCAGATGCACAAACTCAGGTTGAATCAGGCGGCGCTTGTGATGTCGCTTCTTGTGCCAGGGGTCCGGAAAGAAAATCAGTATGCCATCCAGCGTATCGGGCGCAATCATTTCGTTGATGACATCGACTGCGTCATGTGACATAAGGCGCAGGTTGGTCAGGCTATCCTGGGCAATCAGTTTGAGCAGGTTGCCCACGCCGGGACGATGCACTTCAATACCCAGATAATCGTTGTCAGGGTGGTTGCGAGCGATTTCCGCTGTCGCACCACCCATGCCGAAGCCGATTTCCAGAAAGCGGGGTGCGGTGCGACCGAAAACCCTATCCCAATCCATGACGCCGGGTGCATAATCGACGCCCCACTGTGGCCAGCCGTTTGCAATGGCAGATGATTGTCCTTCAGTCAGGCGGCCTTCACGGCGAACAAAGCTGCGAATGCGCCGCAGATGTTCAGGCAGGTCACTCAGAACGGGTTTGCTCTTCTCGGTCATCGATTTTCTTCGGCTTCTGGGGTTTCAGATAATTCGGATCCTGTACTTCGCGTAATGTACTTTGGTAGCGTTGCGCAAGATTCATCCATGGCAGGGTGAGTGTGTCGGGCAAGCTGGCGCAGGCCTCTGTCAGCGCGCTATCAGACAAGGAAATCTGTGTTTTGAGATGCATGATTTCTGCAACACGCTTTTGTTGCTGATCCGGTGCTGCCAGGATTTGGTAGTGCAGCGCCAGTTGCTTCGTCATGCGGTGTAGTGTATCCAGATTGGCGGTTCGCCATTGCGCATAGCTTGCCATGGCCGCTTCATCGCTGGTGCAGGCATCGCCGAGCACGGTCACCGCATTGCCGATACCGAAGACACGTTGCGTAGCCAGTAACGTGGGTTCATTGAAAGCGTAAGCATGTGGTCGTGCCTCGTTAGCACCATGAGTCGTGGTGCAACCAACGGCATGGATTGCGAGGATGGCCCCGCCGATTGCATGCAGAATGGATGCCTTCATGCGGCGAGAATCATTTACCGCCGATCAGACCTGTCGTTGGCGAGCTCGGGTCAGCGCTGTAAAACTTGCGTGGCATGCGGCCTGCCAGATAAGCGGTTCTGCCGGATTCGACCGCCAGTTTCATGGCGCTCGCCATCAGTACCGGATCTTGGGCATGCGCGATCGCCGTGTTCATGAGTACACCTGAGCATCCCAGCTCCATTGCAATCGTTGCGTCCGATGCGGTGCCTACGCCGGCATCAACAATGACCGGTACTTTGCTCTGGTCCAGAATGAGGCGCAGATTCCACGGGTTTAAAATACCCATGCCTGAGCCAATCAGCGAGGCAAGCGGCATGATGGCGACGCAACCGATGTCTTCCAGCATCCTGGCCTGAATCGGGTCATCCGAGCAATACACCATGACCTCGAAGCCTTCTTTGACCAGTATTTCGGCGGCTTTCAGAGTTTCTGGCATATTCGGGAACAGGCTGGTCTGGTCGCCCAGTACCTCCAGCTTGCATAGTGGGTGGCCATCAAGCAGTTCGCGCGCCAAGCGCAGCGTCCGTACGGCGTCATCGGCAGTGTAGCAACCGGCTGTGTTGGGGAGAATGGTGTAGCGATTCGGCGGGATCACATCCAGCAGGTTTGGTGTACCCGAATCCTGGCCGATGTTTGTTCGGCGGATCGCCACGGTAACGATCTCGGCGCCGGATGCTTCAATGGCGCGGCCGGTTTCTGCAAAATCCTTATATTTGCCGGTACCGACCAGCAGACGTGAACGATAGGTCCTGCTACCGATGGTGACGGCATTGATGGAATTCAAGGGCTGCACGTTTAACCTCCGCCGACGGCGACGACAATCTCGATCTGATCCCCCTCGGCGAGAACAGCGGATGCATGTTGGCTGCGCGGCACAATAGCACTGTTACGCTCTACCGCTACGCGTCGCCCTGTCAACGCCAACTGCTCAAGCAATGCGCTAACAGTCGCGTCGGCCGGGCACTCATGCACATTGCCGTTGACGGTGAGTTTCATGGGGGGTGAATTCGTTTGGAGCGGGCGAAGGGAATCGAACCCTCCTCATGAGCTTGGGAAGCTCAGGTAATGCCACTATACGACGCCCGCTTGGTTCAAGTTGGCATATTGTAATCGATATCAGTTAGGTCATCGTGCCTGCGTGTCACTGAGGGTTTCTATTTCCATCAAATGCCCTTTTTTTGCGAAATGTGGGTTTGGTCGTTCTGAGAATGCGTATGCTTTTTGTGACACTGATTGGATTCCGGAGCTACGTCAAAACCCGAATCCGATAAACAAGCAGTGGAATTATCACTACGACCGCCCTAGCATAAAATATAACGCTTATGACAACTCGTAACCTCGTCGAATCTCTGGTCAATAGCAGTTGGGCTCCCTATCTCTTCGGGTTCATCGGTTGGTATGTCATGTGGCAGCTGCAGTTGCATCTGACAACATTCGATTATGCGATGGGTGTTTCACTGATTTTTCTGCCAGCAGGTATCCGTACCCTGTCAGTTCTGATTTTCGGTTTTCGCGGTGCCGTTGGTGTATTTGTCGGTGCGATCGTTTCTACGATCGAGTACATGGGACACGTCAAGACCATGGATTTATTCAACATTTGCCTGGTTGCCGGCGTGTCTGCCTTCTCAGCCTATTTGATGATGGTTTTTGTCTGCTGGTGGCGGCGAGTTGGCGCGAATCTGGATGAGCTCACGTTCAGAGATGTTTTAGTGATCGTTTTTTCACAAGGACTGATGTCAGCTACGCTGCACCAGATAATCTTTGCCTTACATACGATCGAAGCCGTCTATGATCATCCATCACACGCTGATGCTTTGCGCTTATGGGCTGCTATGGCGGTCGGTGATGTCGTGGGATCAATGGTTCTGATGACAGGCGCCGTCGCGCTGGTTAATCTGTTCCAGAGGCTCCGCCAAGAATCCTTTTAATCGGGTTGAGCCGTTGCTGGTAGCGTGACACAAACGCTGAGTCCGTATTCACCGGGGCCATCCTGCAGGGTTAATGTGGATCCGTGAATCTGTGCAATGCGGTGGGCGATGGATAACCCAAGGCCTGAGCCTGGCGACGAGTTGCCAGCCAATCGTGTAAAGCGCGACAACACGCGCTCTCGTTCGGCTTCGGGAATGCCGGGTCCTTGGTCGCTGACCGTCAGCCGCACCTCATCGTTTATTAACTTGATGGTGACTGCGACAAAGGTTCCAGAGGGTGAGTAGCGAATTGCATTGTCAATCAGATTGCGCAGCAATACGGCGAGTAAGGCTGGCTCACCGCGTACCCAGGCAGACTGCCCTTCATCCAGCATGACCTCGACCTGCTTTTCCAAGGCCTGCGGTGTAATGTCGGCGATAACATCGACTGCGATTTTGCGCAGATTGCAGGCGACGAAATGGCGGGTTAGCGCCTCGTTATCAAGCCGCGCCATGGTCAATAACTGCGCCAGCAGATGGGTGGCTCGGTCGCTCGCCTGGACAACGGAAAGCAATGCACGCTTTCGTTCTTCCGGATCGGTAGCCGCTAGGGCCACCTGGGCATAGGTCCGGATAACGGCCAGTGGCGTACGAATCTCATGGGCGGCATCGGCCGTGAATCGGCGTTCCTGGTCAATCGAATCGGATACCCGCTGTAACAGCCGGTTCGTCTGTTCAATAATCGGCTGAATTTCAGTCGGTACGCCGGTTAGCGCGATGGGGTCGAGACGATCCGGCGAACGTTGCCCTATGGATGTGGCCAATCGATGCAACGGCTTGAAATGCTGCCGCATGAGGAGCACTAGTCCAAGCGCCAACATCGGCAACGCAAAAATCAGCGGCATGAGCAAATGCTTGGCCAGCTCTTTGCCGACGGCGTTGCGTGCCTCAAAGGTTTCG
The DNA here is from genome assembly GCA_048859965.1 of Fluviibacter sp. Lineage (GTDB taxonomy): Bacteria > Pseudomonadota > Gammaproteobacteria > Burkholderiales > Rhodocyclaceae > Fluviibacter. The sequence goes on along the minus strand of JBLIZO010000085.1, from coordinate 20,357 downwards.
GCAACCAGAATCCGGTGATGGTGCCGTTCATCGTGTTTGCTGTAGATGCGCCAGTAACGGCCATCGATCCGCCGATCCGAAAAGCCCTTGCTTTGATCGGTCAGCGGTTCGCGCGGTGCGGTGGTCGAACGCGCCAGCAGCTTGCCCTTGTCTGACCAGATCTGAAAGGCCACTTTGCGGGCATAGCGATGAGAGGGCAGTTCCTCAGGAAGATCGCCCGACTCTTCGCGGCTCAGGATGACGAGTAATGCCGCCGTCTGCGCCAGATGCGCATCAAACAATTCTTCGGCTTCGGACTCGGCTTCGCGCCAGGCCACGACACTGAGGATCAGCCATACAGCGCCGACAAAGGTCAATGTCCAGGCCAGTAGCTGCAACTGCAGACTACCGCTTGCCTGGCGACGCCAGAATGTCGCGATCATCGCGGAATCAGATAGCCGACACCGCGAACGGTTTTGATGATATCGCTACTGGTTTTTCGGCGAAGATGATGGACATGGACTTCCAGCGCGTTTGATTCGACCTCTTCACCCCAGGGATAAATCTTGGATTCCAGTTGAGCGCGCGTCAGTACCTTCCCGACATTCAGCATGAGTTCATGCAGCAGATCAAATTCACGCGGCGATAACTCGACCGCGTTGCCCTCGTAACGTACTTCGCGGGATGCTGGGTCCAACGACAGCGCACCAATCTGCATGATTGGCGCCGCAGCGCCAGCAGCACGGCGAACCAACGCGCGTAAACGGGCAGCTAATTCACCCAAATCACAGGGCTTGATCATATAGTCATCGGCCCCGGTGTCCAGGCCGGAGATCACGTCATCTGCCGTATCGCGCGCCGTCAGTACCAGCACGGGTAGTTTTTGACCATCTGCGCGTAAACGCTTCAGAACCTCTAAGCCATCCAATTTGGGTAAGCCGAGATCCAGCACGACCGCGCTGAACGGCTCATGACGCAGGATCTGCCAGGCGGCTTCACCGTCTTTAACCCATTCGGGTTGAAACCCAGCCTGACGCAAACCTGTTTGCAGGCCTTCTCCCAGCATAGGGTCGTCTTCGACGATCAGAATCCGCACTTCTCTCTCCTGGCGTTTACCGTGATCAGATATCAGTATGCCTGAACGCAGCAGTCATGGCATCAAGGTAACAGCGCCGGCAATCGGCCTGTGAGTAGGGACCAGAGAAAGATGACTATCCCCAGAATCAGTAAGGCACCGACAATCCATTGTGGGTAACGGATTGCTTCTGCCCCATTACCCTGTTTATGTCCATTAACCATGGCGCGCACCAGATTCTCTCGGTGCAGAAAACCGGAGGCCACCACACCGCCTACATGGATGGCAATGACGACTAACAACCCGTTGACAATACCTTCGTGCAATTTGCCGATCCAGTCACCGTAGTCATTGAAGCTTGCCCAGCCGGTAATGACGGTGAGCAGGCCCAGCCCGAGCATGGCAATAATTGCCCAGGCACCTGCCGGGTTATGCCCGATATAGTGCTTTGGATGGCGGGTAAACAAGCTGCCCAGATAGGCCATGACGCTCTTCGGGCCTTGCACAAAATTGCTGAAACGTGCGTAACGTGTTCCCACGACGCCCCAAATGAGCCGGAAGAGCAGTAACAGACCAAAGGTATAGCCGGCGGTGACATGCCAGATCTGCCAACGTTCCGATTCGCTGGTGAGGTAGGCAATGACGAAGCTCAATACCAGCGACCAGTGAAAGACGCGTGTTGGTATATCCCAAACCAGGATGCGGGTGGGTTCGTTCTGCTGTGCTTCCGGCTGGTCGCCGTGCTGCGTGCGTTCCATCGACTTAGTCATCATGTCGCCAACCGGCAGGTGTTTTCAGGGTGCGCTCACCGAAGTCCCCCTTTTCAGCCTGCGTGTGGCACCCACTGCAATTGCTGAAACTCAGATTCTTGGGCGGTATGTTGCCATGTTCTTTGACGAAGCCACGTGTCTTGGTCAGGCGAGCAGTCGGCTCGGCTGGCGCATTTTTCTCCTTCTGAGACGCGTTTGCCATCAGAAAAGACAGGATGGTTTTGCGCGCAGCCTCATCAATACTGGCATCCGTGCCAAAGTGATGCTGCAGGTTCCGTATCTGTGTTTCCCACCCCGCCTGCGTCATGCGTTGTGGTGGATAGGGAACATGACAACTGCCACACTCTTCAACATATTGAGCCGGATAAGGGCCGTATTGATGGCTGCCGGCTTGTGCGGCTGTACCGGTTGCGGAAAGGCAGGCCAGAATCACGGTGTAGTACAGACGACGGCCGGAGAGGTTCATGGCTGTGTTTCTCATGGTTTCACCGAGAGCAGATACGTCAGTACATTGCCTTTTTCTTCGGGTGTGCATTCGCGCTTAAGCACGTCGTTACAGTTACGCTTGAACCATTTGCTGACTTTTGCGGGGTCGGTAAAACGCGTCGGATTGGCGTTCGGTGAGATCGGCTGAATGCTTTTTCCTGTCACTGTGTGCTTGCCTTCAGCCGTCGGGTTGTCAGTGTGGCAAGTCGCACAACTCCAGTCACCGCCGTGTTTGTTTTTGTAGAAGTTCTCGCCCGCTGTAACCGAGAAAGCTTTGAAGGACGGGTTTTGCGCTTTCGCCGCTAGCCGGTATTCCTCGAGAAAACTTTGTGGCGTGTCGGCGCGAACTGGCAGCGCACCCAGTAAAAAAGCTCCCGTCACGATCGGTAAGATGGTCATTCGTTGCATAATTCACCTCGATTTTAATTCTGTTACATTCATTGTGAATCAGGATTGTTAGCATCGCCTTAAATTTATCGGATCATTTTAAAAGTATCTGTTGCCTATGTCCTTCAATCGAGCCTGGCTGTTTGCTAAGCTGAGTTTATGTCTTGCGCTGTTGCCTTGGTTGGTACACGCCGATGTCCGGCCCTTACCCACTGTGGCATCAGTGAATCTGGATCGTTATCAAGGCCGGTGGTACGAAATTGCCCGGTTGCCCATGTGGTTTGAGCGTAACTGCATCGGTGATGTGACCGCGACCTATGCGGTACGCCAGGATGGACATATAAATGTTGTGAATCGTTGCCGCACCGAGGCTGGGTTTATCAGCGCTCAAGGCATTGCCGAGATACCCGATTCGGCCTATCCGGGGCAATTGCGTGTACGTTTTGCGCCGGAGTGGCTGGCTTGGTTGCCAATGGTGTGGGGGGACTACTGGATTCTCGATCTTGATTCCGAGTACCGCTGGGTGATGATTGGTGCTCCTAGTCGTAATACCCTGTGGATACTCGCCAGAACGCCGACCCTGGATCAGGGCACAACTGACCGGCTCAAACGCAAAGCAGTCAGCCTGGGGTTCGACGTGACATCCATGGTCGACGTGAGTAATACGCGGGTTCCGGATTGATTTTGCACCACAGTGTGGTGCATCTGGACTAATCGTTACGCAGGGCTCGGTAGTTGCCGCCATGGAACACCAGCGGCGCTAGCAATGGATCTGCGGCAAATCGGCAGATTTTGCCGACATAAAGGCGGTGATCGCCGCCATCAAGCTGTTGGAAATTATCTACTTCGAACCAGGCGCAACAACCGGCCAGTAAAGGTACGCCACTGATTCCCGGTGCCCAAGATACTGCCTCGAAGGGGCTTGGGAATGGCGAGGCGAACAGATTTGATACGTCGGCTTGGCCGGCCGATAGCACGTTGACCGCGTAACGATGCGTCGTGTCAAACGTGGCGAGATGCCGTGAGCTCAACTGCAAACTCCAGACGATCAGCGGCGGCACGAGCGATACCGTATTGAATGAGCTGACCGTCAGGCCAATGGCCTGGCCATCGGTATTCAGCGCGGTGACTACGGCCACACCCGTAGGGAAACACCCTAATGCCGTGCGCAAATCTCTTTGGGCGTCCCCGGTGGGTTCGGCCTGCTCAAAGGGAAAGGGTTCGGGATTTTCGATCATGCGTTCGCGTTTCGAGATGCGCGGCTTGTGCACATACGTTAGGATGAACACGAATTATACCGCTCGCGTTGGTGCTATCGCTGGCCCGATGCACTGGCCCTTTTACCATTACCGCATGCCATTGATGACTCATAACACCATCGCCCTCGGCAAATTCCCATCCACACTCATCCGTTGGCAAAAGAAGCACGGGCGCCATGATCTACCCTGGCAGCAAACGACCGATCCGTATCGCGTCTGGTTGTCGGAAATTATGCTGCAGCAGACCCAGGTACAGACTGTGATACCGTATTACGCCCGCTTTCTGGAAGAGTTTCCCACGGTCGCGATACTCGCTGCTGCGCCGTTGGAAGCCGTACTGGCACGCTGGGCAGGTCTTGGCTACTACGCGCGTGCCCGTAATCTTCATGCTTGTGCTCGTGTCGTTGTCGCTGAATACGCGGGCCAGTTTCCGGCAGATATCGCAACGCTGGCAACACTTCCCGGCATCGGTCGTTCTACGGCGGCGGCGATTAGCGTCTTCGCTTTTGGTCAACGAGCCGCGATTCTGGATGGCAACGTGAAACGCGTGTTTTGTCGTGTCTTCGGTGTTGAAGGCGTGCCTGCAACAAGCGCTGTCGATAAATTGCTCTGGGCGCTGGCGGAATCGCTTCTGCCCAGGCAAGACATTGGTGCCTACACCCAGGGACTGATGGATTTGGGCGCGACCTGTTGCACTCGGAGCAAGGCTCGCTGTGATGTTTGCCCGATGGCATCGTTCTGTAGTGCCTTTACGATGGATCGTGTGAATGAGTTGCCACACCGTAAGGCCAAAAGCACCCTCCCCGTGCGCACCGCGCATGTCTGGCTGATTCGGGATAATGATCATGTGTGGCTGGAGCGCCGACAAGCCTGTGGCATTTGGGGCGGCTTACTGAGCCTGCCCGATGCCGACTCTGTGCGGCTGCCAGTGAATGCGGTTGCCTTGTCCGGTAAGGCGATCCGTCATAAATTCACACACTTCGAGCTGCGTGCCGACATTAGCCGTTATCAGGTGCGTAGCGCACCCTCGGCACTGAATCGTCACCGGGAACTGGCCGCTTATCCGCTCAGCGAGGCCGAAGAGTTGGCATTGCCTACGCCCTGGCGTAAATTACTTATAGCTGAGCGTGATCAATTGCTCTAGTATCAGCCGAGCCAATCCAGGCTACGATGAAACCATTCAGAGTTCCGAAAAACAAGGCTGCGCCAATAAACACCGGCGCCAGCACCCAGACCCCCGGACTGGGTACCAACCACAAACGCACGATCAGCAACTGCGTTAGCATGTGTGCCAGCGCAGCAAGCACCGACAGCGATACGGGACCAAACCAGCACGGCAGTCGGCGCACGAGTGTTTGCGTCAGATACAGCGAACCCAATGACGCAAGCGCACCACACAACGACAAAATGAACCCAGGCGCCAGAAATTGGCCGACGAGCAGGCTGACCGCCAGCACGCGCAGCAGGGTGACCCATGCTGCAGTCGCCCAGTCATAACGCAGCATCACCAGCAGCGTGATGATGTTTGCCAAGCCCGGTTTCACGCCGGGCAATGGGGTCGGTACGGCCGATTCGACCAGCGCAATAGCAATCGCTGCGGCCGTCAGGCGCGCGATGCGATGATCGCCGGGGGTCAGAGTAAGTCGGCGCATGGTGCCTAATACACCATGGATTCGTAAGCAGGTGTGCTGCCGGTGAGCGACAAACTCACATGATTAGGCGCACAGAGCGCCATTTCGCCGGGCCGAGTTAGCCATCCCTGCTTGACACAATATTGACGCGGTCCGGGGTCGCTGACCACGCGTGCCCTGCCGGATTCAATGCGAATGACTGTGGTGCCTATTGCGCCTTCGACACTGACGGTGCGATCCTCGGTCAATGCGTATGCAGCAATCACTATGCCATCGCGGCGCACCTGTGCCTGTTCGGCCGGTCCGGACTGCCAAAGCATGACCGACAAGGCCAACCAACCGGCGATGCCGGCCAGCAGCACGAGGACGTCACCGGGCCGCAGGAGTTTTTTCAGCGGATACTGCAGGAACCAGTTCACGGTGGCGGACCAGTACATCCGGTCGGTCGGCAAATTGGGTCGCCAGCCATTCGGACATCCAGACAGAACGATGCTGTCCACCGGTACAGCCAAGCGCAACCGTCAGATATGAGCGGTTATCGTGGCCATATTTGGGTAGCCAGGTTTTCACGAAACGGGCGATTTCTTCACGCAACTGGATTGCATCGGGTTGCGCCTCCAGAAAAGCGACGACAGGCGCATCTTTGCCGGTGAGTGGGCGCAGCGCCGGATCGTAGTGTGGGTTGGGCAGACAGCGTATGTCAAACATGATGTCCGCGTCACGCGGGACGCCATGTTTAAAGCCAAAGGACTCGAATACCAGTGTGAGCCCCTCCTGGCTGTCGATTTTGAGAAAGTCACGAATCCACGCCCGTAATATCGCCGGCTTCAAATGGCTGCTATCGAGACGGTGCCCCATCTCGGCCACCGGTTCGAGCAGATTCCGTTCATGACGCAGCGCTTCGGCCAGCGTCATGGTCTCGCTGGTCAAGGGGTGGGCGCGACGCGTTTCCGAAAAACGTTGAATCAGCGTTTCGTCGTCGGCATCAAGGAAAAGGACGCTGACGCGGGCGTCACGTCGTAAATCCTCCAGTGCCTTGGGCAGCGCCTCCAGAGATGGGCCGCTGCGCACGTCAATAGCCACACCGACGCGTGTGTAACCATCCTGCCGCAGATGCCCTACCAGCACCGGCAGCATATCGGCCGGCAGATTATCGACACAGTAATACCCCGCATCCTCAAGGACCGCGAGTGCGATTGATTTGCCGGAGCCGGAAAGGCCACTGATGACAACGAGTTCCATAGTGGTTTCAGTATAGCTGGGGAATAGGCCATAATGGTGATGAACTGTTTACGCAGAGGCTTGGCCTCAGGTGCACCATGAAACTGCTCGATCTTCCGTTCCTGGCCGAGATTACGGCTATCCGCCGTGATATCCACGCGCACCCCGAACTGGCTTTTGAAGAAAGCCGGACTGCGGATGTGGTGGCGCGGGCGCTTGAAAGCTACGGTGTTGAAGTGCACCGGGGTTTGGCCGGCACTGGAGTGGTTGGCCTCATCAGAGGTACGCAGGGTAGCAGCCCGCGTATGGTTGGGTTGCGCGCCGATATTGATGCGCTGCCCATGCCGGAGCTCAACGAATTCCCGCACCGTTCACGTCATGTCGGCAAAATGCACGCCTGCGGCCATGATGGACATACGGCCATGCTGCTGGGTGCGGCGCGTTATCTTGCCGAACACCGCGAATTTGATGGTACTGTTGTGCTGATTTTCCAACCCGCCGAAGAAGGCGAGGGTGGCGCCCGCGTTATGATTGAACAGGGACTGTTCCGGCAATTCCCAGTGGAGGCGGTGTTTGGCCTGCACAACTGGCCCGGCCTGCCGGTTGGTCAGATGGCCATTATGCCGGGGCCGGTCATGGCAGGTACCTGTGGTTTGGAAATTCTGGTCCGCGGCCATGGTTGCCATGCCGCTATGCCGCATCAGGGCGTTGATACCATTCTGGTCGGTGCGCAGGTGGTGCAAGCGCTGCAGAGCGTGGTCTCGCGCAATTTGCACCCCTGTGAAGCAGCGGTGGTCTCGGTCACTCAGTTCCATGCGGGCGATGCCTGGAACGTCATTCCCGAAGATGCCGTGTTGCGCGGCACGATTCGCACCTTCAAACCGGAAGTGCAGCAGCTTGTTGAAACACGTATTCAGGAAATCTGCACCGGGATCGCCGCCGCTTACGGTGCGCAAATCGATGTGCGTTTCGAGAGCCGTTATCCGCCGACCGTCAACAGTTCGGCTGAGGCGCATTTTTGCCAGCGGGTCGGTGCCGAGTTGCTGGGTACGACACAGATCGTCAAAGATGCGCTCCCGTCGATGGGCGCTGAAGATTTTGCCTATATGCTTCTGGAAAAACCGGGCTGCTATGTCTGGCTGGGTAATGGGCCGGGCGAAGGCGGTTGCACACTGCACAACCCGCACTATGACTTTAATGATGACATTACGGCCATCGGGATCAGTTACTGGGTGAAGCTGGCTCGGGACTTTCTGGCGCGTTGAACAGGGCAACCTCAATAGGTGCTGACCGCGCCGTTTAGTAAACGGCGGCGCGTAGATCTGTCGTGGCAACGGAAACACGCTGTTGTTTTTGCATAAATTCCAGGAGCACGAAGCTGCGCTGCTCACCGTCGGTGATCTCGAAGACGCCTTCCAAGCCGACCAGTGGTCCGCTCACAATCTGGACGCTGTCGCCAGCCGCAAAGAGGGTTTTCCGTATTTCCTGCGTTCGGTTACGAATGGCCTCGATCACCGGATCCGGTACCGTCGCGTAGGTCAATCCAAAGCGCACCATGCCGGCAACGCCCAGCGTCGAACGGATTGGGCCCCAGTTATCGTTGCCTTCTTCCAGGTGCAGGAATAAATAGCGTGGGAAAAGCGGTTCCATCTTTTTGAATAGCTTGCCGCGCTGCAGCCGCTCCACCTCGATCAACGGCAGATAGGTCTCATAACCTTGACGCAATAGATTCTCCAGTGCCCGCGTTTCATTGCGCGGTTTGCTCTGAACGAGATACCAGGTGCGTGCCATAACCGCGCATTCTAACAATGCGGCACTTGAAACGCCAACTCATCGATATAAACAATTTTTTACGCTTCGTTTAAAAGCGCGTCTCTTTTTGATTAAACTGCTTGGACTATGGGGTTGTAGGCCTATGCATAATCGACTGATTAGATGGCTAATGGAAGATTCACCGCAATACGTTGGTTCGTATTGTGGTGACGCCGGAGTTTGCTTTGTCTATACAGATTCAGCCGGTCAGCGTTGCTGCTTTTACCAACCACCCATGCGCGATACCGATCAATCCTTGTTGTCGGTCGCTGTTGATAAGTTTTGCACCTTGGTTGACGCGTCAAAGCAGCATGTCGCACTTGCCGTCGCTATGAGTGCCGATGATGTCTTTGTGAGATCAATCATCACCCCGAGTGGGTTATCGGATACGCAATTAGAGCAATTGGCCATTGTCGAGGCAGTGGTTAATTTACCGGTGCCACCCGAAGAGATTTGCCTGGACTTCATACGGTTAGACGATGCCGCCAAGACAACCGAAGAAAAAACGAGGCTCGCTTTTTGTCGTAGAGAACGCATTGACGAGATCCTGGCGGGCGTTGAGGGTGCGCCGCTTTCGGTGGCAGTCGTTGACCGGGATGTGCAGGCGCTTCATGATGCCGTGTTTTCGGTCGCTGCAGTGTCTGGACAGGCCCCCATTCGTTATCCGTTCGGGTTGTTGCTGACGGAGATCAATCCACGATTGATCATTTGTCTTGATGCGCTGACTTTTGAAATTTACCCCGTTCGGATAGCGATCAGCGATCCGGCCGACCTGCAGACTGAATTGCGACAGCAGCTCAGTCATTGCTGGACCCGCTGTCGGATGGCGCAAGGTGTGGACGCCCTGACGCTCGAGACGCTTATCTGCATTGGCGAAGGTTTGCCGGATGATGCGGCATGGTTGGCAGGATTGTCGCTAGAAAACGGGCAGGGCATTTCGCGGTTGGCTTTATCCATGCTCAGAGACAGTATGTTCATGCTCTCGGACAGTGCCACACCATCGGACGAAGTGTTGCTGATTGCATTGGGTATGGTGAATCGGGTGCTCCGATGACGGCCCAGCGTTTTAACTTGTTGCCGCATCGCCAGATGCGGCGTGATACGGCTTTCAGGTTGCTCTGTCGACAATTGTTTGCGATCGCCCTACTGGCGATCGCATGCGCGTGGGTCGGTAAGGAATATCTGGATCTGCGGCTTGGGCAGGCTGCTAGTTTCAGAAGCACGTTGCAGGGCGCTATCGGTGAACTGATGCCGCAAGCTCAATTGGCACGACAGTTACAACAGCGCTATGCATATCTGCGGGAGCGGCAAGTACTGATGGAGTCTTTGGATGCTCGTCGTTCGACCAGCGTACTGTTATTGGCTGATGTAGCCAATGCCTTGCCGCAGACCGTCTATCTGACCCGGTTTGAAGAAAACGGTGAGCGTCTTGTTGTCGTTGGTCGGGCAATTGATAGCGATAGTGTTGCCGATTTCATGGCGCAGGTTGCCAAGTCACCCTATGTTACAGATGTTGCACTGGATGAGATCCGGTCGCAGGACCCGGATGTAGCGACGCCTTTTCAGTTTTCTCTGACAGCACGGGTCATATTGGTCAACCAGATCGTTTTGCGTGGCCGTGCAGGAACGGATGGTCAATGAAGTTGCTGAAATCGATCGATGAGCTTCGCATGCGGATTGAACGATGGTTTGCTGCTGTGCGGCGATGTGGTGTGGGCCAAGGAACAAGATGGCGATCCTGCATGTCGGACATGAAGCGTTGGTTGAGCATGGACCTCGGCGAGTTGGGGCGGCACTTTCAAAAAAGCTTCGGCCGGTCGTGGATATTGGAGTTATCGGTCGGCGGACAGCTCAGAAATATCGTTGAATGGTCGCCAGCCATTCGGTGGGTTGTCTTGAGTGCGAGCTTTTTACTGGTGTTCGGATGCGCTGCGCTGGTTTTTTGGTCCGACCCATTGCGCCATCTGGATGCGCAGACGCACGAGACAGAGGCCTTGAAGGTACGCTACGTTCAATTGGCAGCACAAAGTATGATGACGCCGCATTATGAACGGCAGGTTGCCGATATCGAGGCGCAGTTCGGCAGCTTGCTGGAAATGATTCCTGCGTCCTTGGAGAGCGTACAGGTGCTTCATCAGATTTCGCAAGCCGCTCGGGAAAGCGGTTTACGTCTGCAATGGTTTAAACCTGCACCAGAGATTCCGGAGGACGCGTACGTCATTTTGCCCGTGGATATTCGCTTGGTAGGTAATTATCATGCCGTGGGGCGTTTTCTTGATGCCGTATCACGCATGAAACACTTGATCACAGTCGATGTGATTTTGGAAGCCGCCGATGCGGCACCCGGCCAACTGGTGCTCGCAACGCAAATTAAAGCCTATCGTGGTGATGGCGCACGCCTGCCGTTGACAAAACACGTCGTTCAGGAGGCATCGAGTGCGGCGCGTTGATCGGCGGATGGCATGTGCCGTGGGCCTTCTTGCCGCGACACTGATGGGTTGCAATGACTCCGGCGAACGCGCTGCGCATGTCTGGATGCAGGCACAGAAGCCTTCTTTAAAACTCACGGAGCTTTCGCCTGTGCCACCGGTGATCGATACGCCGGCCGCTGGTTACAGTAGCAAAACGACGGATCCTTTTTTGCCGGAGCGGGTGTTTGCACTTGCCAGATCGGACAAGCTCGCGCCGCGCACGGACGTCCTATTTTCTGATATGCCCATCACCAGCCTTATCGTCACTGGATATCTTGCTGGAGATCAACGGGCGCCAATCGCTATTGTGCATGGCGGTACTTTGTACTGCAGTGTGCGTATTGGCGATCGATTGGGTCAAGAGGCGGCCACGGTTAAACGTATTGGCCCGCAGGGTGTACTGATTGCGCGCGAGGGTGCGCCTGATCACTGGTTGCCGATCAACAAACTGTAGATGGTTAGGAGCTCCGATGAAAGTGCGTTTATTTTTCCATATAGTCGGCAGTGTTACGGCTGGTATAACGATCGGTATCGCACCCAGTATGCTGGCTCAGTCGGTTAGTGCTCAGGAAGCGTCGGTCGGCGCCTCGCCGAGACGACCCGCTGCCCAGCAGCGGGGTACTTCGCCCCTGGTCAGTATTGACATACAGAATGGTGATGTTCGTCAGGTTTTGGGTTTAATCGGTAAAGAGCTTGGGTTGAATGTTGTCATCAGCGATTCGGTTAAAGGGTCGGTCACGGTGGTGATGAAAAACGTGCCGGCAAACGAAATTTTGAACTCGATCTATCAGCAAAAAGGCTTGGTTGGTCGTCTGGAGGACGGCATTCTGGTTGTTCGCCCGCGCTCGGAAGTCATCGAGCAGGAGCGCCTTAGTATGGAAATGCAGCAGCAGGCGCAGTCAATCGGCCCACTTAGGCAGCAAGCGTTTCATCTGCGATATGCTCATGCGGTTGATCTGGAGAAGCTGGTGCGTGAACAGTTGAGTGCGCGCGGCAAGGTCAGCATAGATTCCCGGACCAATACCTTGTTTGTTAATGACACGACGCTCAAACTTGGCGAAGTCGCGTCATTGATTCAATCGGTCGATCTGCCCATCAAGCAGGTATTGATTGAGGCGCGGATTGTCGAGGCGAACGAAACTTTTAATGAAGAGCTCGGTATTCGCCTCGGTGCGCTGGACAGCGTGCGCGTTGGCGGTGGCGGCTTACAGATTGGGGGCGGGCAGTATGTGCCACCAACGCAGGCAGCTCAGGCGCTGAACTATAACCGACTGATCCCCGGAGGTGCGCCCACTTATCAGACCCTGAGCAGCGTCAATGGGCAACCTTTCGCAGTGAGTCAGACGCTGGGCGCTGTCAATCTACCGACCACCAAGAGCGCAGCAGGTACGTTGGCATTTGCGTTATTGAACCCCTCCGGGTCGCGTATTCTTAATGTCGAACTATCGGCATTGGAATCGGATGGGCGTGGCAAGATTATTTCCAGCCCCAAGGTCGTGACCGGCGATAATATCAAGGCAGTCATTGAGGATGGGACGGAGATCCCCTACGTTTCTACGGCACAGACCGGCGGCACGACCATACCGACAGTGGAGTTCAAAAAGGCTGTATTGTCATTGGATGTGACGCCGCAGATTACGCCGGATGGCAAGATCCGCCTGAAGCTGGTGGTACGCAAGGAGGAGCCGGATTATGCAACCATGATGTTGATTCCGGGCTCGACGAATCCGCCGATCAAAAGTACGGTCGTCACAACCGATGTGCTCGTTGAGAACGGTGGCACCGTATCGATTGGCGGCGTTTTCATCAAGAAAGTGGATAATCTCGTTACGCAGGTGCCTCTGCTCGGGGATATTCCTGTTATTGGTAATCTTTTCAAATACCGCTCGACGACCGAACAACGCCGGGAACTGCTGGTGTTCATCTCGCCACAAATTATGGCGGGTGGTGTCAGTGGTCAGTAATTCAACTGTTTTATGCCTAACGCCAAATCGCACAATATCCCTTCGAATGTCTTTCTGGTCGGCCTTATGGGCGCCGGTAAGTCGACGGTTGGCCGCATCTTGGCGCGCCGCTTGGGTAAACGTTTTGTCGATACCGACCACGAGATTGAAAAGCGCAATGGTGTGACGATTCCCGTGATCTTTGAAATCGAAGGCGAAGCGGGTTTCCGCAAGCGTGAACAGGAGGTCCTGGCGGATCTGGCGCAGGAGCCGGGTCTGGTGCTTAGCACGGGCGGTGGCATTGTGTTGCGCCCAGAGAATCGCGAGGTGCTGCGTGAACAGGGCTTTGTGGTGTATTTGAGCGCGCGCCCGGAACTGTTGGCTGAGCGCACGCGCCATGATCGGAGCCGCCCATTGTTGAACGTCGATGATCCACTTGCCCGTTTACGCGAACTGCACGCCGTGCGTGACCCGCTGTACCGTGAGGTGGCGCACGCCATTGTGGAAACCGGCCGTGGCGCGCCGCAGCAGGTGGTGCAAGCGATCATTGTTGCCCTCACCAAGGCGTCGAAGACAGATACTGCCTGCGCGTGATTGCAATGAGGTCGGGCTACAATGACGGCATGACTTCCGCGTATCAGACTCTGACCGTCGCGCTCGACGAGCGTAGTTACCCCATCCATATCGGTTGCGGCCTATTGGGCAATGCCGAGTTGTGGCGTCCGCATCTGAATCCCAAAATGGGGGCGGTGGTCATCACCAATACGACGGTCGCGCCATTGTACTTGGACAGGGTTATGGCGACATTGGCATCGCTGGATTGCCCGGCCTTCTCCGTGGTGCTGCCCGATGGTGAGGAATACAAGTCTTGGGAGACCCTCAATACGGTCTTTGATGCGCTGCTGGAGCACCGTTGTGAACGTGGCACGACGCTGATTGCGCTGGGTGGTGGTGTGATTGGTGATCTCGTCGGTTTTGCAGCCGCTTGTTACCAGCGTGGTGCGCCGTTTATCCAGGTCCCGACGACGCTGCTGTCGCAGGTCGATTCGTCGGTCGGTGGCAAGACCGCCATCAACCATCCGTTGGGCAAGAACATGATCGGTGCTTTCTATCAGCCTCGCCTGGTACTGGCCGATCTGGACACGCTGGATACCCTGCCCTCGCGAGAAATGGCGGCTGGTATGTCGGAGGTGATCAAATACGGCCTGATTCGCGACGAAGCCTTCTTTCTCTGGTTGGAACAGCATGCCGAAGGACTGATGCAGCGAGACAAGACTTTGCTGGCACAAGCCGTGCACCAGTCCTGTGCGCATAAGGCCGAGGTCGTGGCGCGTGATGAGCGCGAGGCAGGTGAGCGGGCGCTGCTCAATCTGGGGCATACTTTTGGTCATGCCGTCGAAACGGGTATGGGCTATGGCGCTTGGTTACACGGCGAGGCCGTTGCGGCCGGTACCGTGATGGCAGCGCGGTTGTCATACCGGTTGGGCTGGCTTGAAGCCGCTACCGTTGAACGCATCAGGGCCCTGTTGCAACGTGTCGGGCTGCCAGTGTTGGGTCCGTGGCTGGCGGTAACGCCGCAAGACTCGGCCGTGCGCTATCTTGAACTGATGCGCCATGACAAAAAGGTCAGCGCCGGGATCCTGCGTCTCGTGTTGCTCAAAGCCATTGGCCAGGCCGTGGTGTCGGCAGATGCGGATGATGCCGATATCCTGGCGGCGATCGTCGACTGCCTGGTGCCGCAACCTGACCCCGCGGCGATACCACCGACGGGCACCTAGGCTTTTTGCCCATTAAAGTCGCCCCGAGTGGGGTGCACCCCCTGGTGATGGTGGTTCTGGCACGTTCATTGCGTATTTGAAGGTGGTCGGCAGGTCTTTCCCCTAAAAAATTCCGGAAATTGCCCGTTTTTGCGCTGCAGCGTCTTGAATTGGAAGGGGGTTTGGGCGGATAATGGCCGGTTCGTTTTGGTGCATTGCGCCCGAACGGGGATCACTTTTGTGCAGTGCCGGTTTACGGCGGGTTCATGGATTGATAGAAGGAAGAGCACATGGGAGCACCAGAGCGCCAGGGTCTATATAGCCCGGCTAATGAACACGACGCTTGTGGCGTCGGTTTTGTTGCGCACATCAAGAACGAGAAGAGCCACGAGATCGTTGAACAAGGTCTGCTCATCCTTGAAAACCTGGAACACCGCGGCGCCACGGGCTACGACCCGCTACTCGGCGATGGTGCCGGGATCCTGATTCAGTTGCCGGACGCCTTTTTGCGCGCTGAGCGTGCAAAACAAGGGTTGCGCCTGCCGCCTGCCGGCCACTATGCCGTCGGCAATGTTTTCCTGCCGCAATCGATCACAGGTCGCAAAGCCTGTGAATCGGTGCTGGCTCGTATCATCCACGAAGAAGGCCTCGAATTTCTCGGCTGGCGCGATGTGCCGGTCGACAACAGCATTTTGGCCGAAGCCGCCCGTGATCTTGAACCCGTCACGCGCCAGGTTTTCATTGGTCGCCCGGAATCGCTGAAAGATCAGGATGCTTTCGAACGCAAGCTGTTCGTCGTGCGCAAGCGTGCTGAACATGCCGTGCGCAAGCTCAAGCTGGATGACGGCAAGCAGTTCTATCTGCCGTCGCTGTCGTCGCGCACCATGGTCTACAAAGGCATGCTGCTGGCTAACCAGGTCGGCGCCTACTTCCTGGATCTGCAAGACCCCGCCTTGGTATCCGCTATCGCCTTGGTACACCAGCGCTTCTCGACCAACACCTTCCCGACCTGGGATCTGGCTCACCCGTTCCGCATGATCGCCCACAACGGCGAAATCAATACCGTCCGCGGCAACGTGAACTGGATGCGCGCGCGTCAAAAGGCCATGGCTTCGGATTGGCTGGCTGAAGATCTGGATAAACTGTGGCCGCTGATCGTCGAAGGTCAGTCGGACTCGGCCTGCTTCGACAACGCGCTGGAACTGCTGGTCATGGGTGGCTATTCGATGCCGCAGGCCATGATGATGCTGATTCCGGAAGCCTGGGCCGAAAACCCGTTGATGGACGAAGAACGTCGTGCCTTCTACGAATACAACGCCGCGATGATGGAGCCGTGGGATGGCCCCGCCGCCGTGGCCTTTACCGATGGCCGCATGATCGGCGCCACGCTGGATCGTAACGGTCTGCGTCCGGCCCGTTATCAGATCACGGATGACGGCATCGTCATGCTCGCCTCCGAAATGGGCGTGCTGACTTTCCCGCAGGAAGAAGTCAACAAGAAGTGGCGTCTGCAGCCGGGCAAGATGTTCCTGATTGATCTGGAACAGGGCCGCATCATTGATGACGAAGAGCTGAAGCGCAGTATCTCGGGCGCTCGCCCATATCGTCAGTGGATCGAGCAAAGCCGCCAGCATCTGGAAAACCTGCCGGAAGTCGAGGACAGCGAAGGTCTGCGCGAGTCACTGCTGCATACCCAGCAGGCTTTTGGTTACACACAGGAAGACCTCAAATTCATCCTCGCCCCGATGGCCAGCAATGCCGAAGAAGCCACCGGATCGATGGGTAACGATAGTCCGTTGCCGGTACTATCGGACAAAGACAAGCCGCTCTACAACTACTTCAAGCAGTTATTCGCACAGGTCACCAATCCGCCGATCGACCCGATCCGTGAAGAGATCGTGATGTCGACGATGTCGTTCATCGGTCCGCGTCCGAACCTGTTGGGTATCGACGTCAAGCCGGGCGAAGAGCCGCCGCTGCGTCTGGAGGTGGATCAGCCAGTGCTGACTTCGGCCAATCTGGCCAAGCTGCGTCAGATCGACAAGCTCACCAACGGCAAGTTCCGTGCGCTGGTGCTGGATATCACCTTCTCGGCCGCTGAAGGCGCCGAAGGCTCGAAAGCCGCACTGGCAGCGCTGTGCGCCCGTGCCGAAGCCAGTGTCGGCGAAGGCTACAACGTGCTGATCCTGTCGGATCGCAATGTGGATCGTCAGCGTGCGCCGATTCCCGCCTTGCTGGCCACCAGCGCCGTACATCAGCATCTGGTCAAAACCGGTCTGCGGACTTCGACAGGTCTGGTGGTCGATTCGGGTTCGGTGCGTGAAGTGCACCATTTTGCGTTGCTCGCCGGTTACGGCGCCGAAGCCGTTTGTCCGTGGCTGGCGTTCGACACCATTGCCGATGTCGCCGGTGAACTGCCGGGCGAGCTGTCGGCATACGAAGCCGGTAAGCGTTACATCAAGGCGGTGAACAAAGGTCTGCGCAAGGTCATGTCGAAGATGGGTATTTCGACCTACCAATCGTATAACGGCGCGCAAATTTTTGAAGCCATTGGTCTGGCCTCGGACTTCGTGAAGGAATATTTCACGGGTACCGCCACCCAGGTCGAGGGTATCGGCCTGGACGAAGTGGCCGAAGAGGCGCTACGCGTGCATGACCGTGCCTTTGCGCACGATCCGGTGCTCAACCACCTGCTGGAAACCGGCGGCGAATACGCCTTCCGGATTCGCGGTGAAGAGCACATGTGGACGCCGGATGCGATCGCCAAGCTGCAACACGCGACGCGTTCGGGTAAGTACGAGACCTTCGAAGAGTACGCCCGCATCATCAACGATCAGACCAAGCGTCATATGACACTGCGTGGTTTGTTCGAAATCAAACCGGCTGGCCCGTCGATTTCGCTGGACGAAGTCGAACCTGCCAGCGAGATTGTCAAGCGTTTCGCCACCGGCGCCATGTCGCTGGGTTCGATCTCGACCGAAGCGCACACCACGCTCGCTATCGCCATGAACCGTATCGGCGGCAAGTCGAATACCGGTGAAGGCGGTGAAGATGCCGGTCGCTTCCGTAAGGTCAAGGCGGGCGAAATGCTCTCTGACATTATCGGCAAAGGTCGTATTGAACGCGATATCGAACTGAAAGCGGGCGACTCGCTACGTTCGTCCATCAAGCAGGTGGCTTCGGGCCGTTTCGGCGTGACCGCCGAGTACCTGGCCAACTCGGATCAGATTCAGATCAAGATGGCCCAGGGCGCCAAGCCGGGCGAAGGCGGTCAGCTGCCGGGTCACAAGGTCAGCGAATACATTGGCTTCCTGCGTCACTCGGTGCCGGGTGTCGGTCTGATTTCGCCGCCGCCGCACCATGACATCTACTCGATCGAAGATCTGGCCCAGCTGATCCATGATCTGAAGAACTCGAACCCGGTCGCCTCGGTGTCCGTGAAGCTCGTCGCCGAAGTCGGCGTCGGTACTGTTGCCGCCGGTGTTGCCAAGGCCAAGGCCGATCACATCGTGATCGCCGGCCATGACGGTGGTACGGGTGCATCGCCGATCTCGTCGGTCAAGCACGCGGGTGCACCGTGGGAGCTCGGCCTGGCCGAAGCCCAGCAGACGCTGGTACTCAACCGCCTGCGCGGTCGTGTCCGCCTGCAGACGGATGGTCAGCTCAAGACCGGTCGTGACGTCGTCATTGGTGCCCTGCTCGGCGCTGATGAATTCGGGTTTGCGACGGCCCCGCTGGTCGTGACGGGTTGCATCATGATGCGCAAGTGCCATCTGAACACCTGCCCGGTCGGCGTTGCCACGCAGGATCCGGAGCTGCGCAAGCGCTTCAGCGGTCAGCCGGAACATGTGGTTAACTTCTTCTTCTTTATCGCCGAAGAAGTGCGCAAGCTGATGGCCTCGATGGGTATCAGCCGTTTCGATGATCTGGTCGGTCGTGCCGATCTGCTGGATACCCGCGCCGGTGTTGAACACTGGAAGGCGAAGGGTCTGGACTTCTCGAAGATCTTCCATATGCCGGCCGTGCCGGATGAGGTGGCGATCCGCCATGCCGAAACGCAGGATCATGGCCTGGAACGCGCGCTGGATCACGAACTGATCGGTGCCGCCAAGCCGGCGATCACGCGTAAGGAAAAGCAGGAACTGGATTTCCCGATCCGCAATCTGAACCGCAGCGTTGGCGCCATGCTCTCGGGTGATATCGCCAAACGTTACGGCGCGGCCGTTCTGCCTGACGATACGCTGACGATCCGTCTGCACGGTACTGCAGGCCAGAGCTTCGGCGCCTTCCTGGCCAAGGGCGTGAATTTCGTGCTGGAAGGCGAAGGTAACGACTATGTCGGCAAGGGGCTGTCGGGTGGCCGCATTGTGGTGCGTCCACCGGCCGCTTTCCGCGGCGAAACCCAGGACAACATCATTGTCGGTAACACCGTGCTGTACGGGGCCACCGATGGCGAAGCCTATTTCAGTGGTGTCGGCGGCGAGCGTTTCGCAGTGCGTAATTCGGGCGCCACGGCGGTTGTTGAAGGCGTCGGTGACCACGGTTGCGAATACATGACCGGCGGTACCGTTGTCGTTCTCGGTCAGACCGGCCGCAACTTCGGTGCTGGTATGTCGGGTGGCTTTGCCTACGTCTACGATGTCGATGGCAAGTTTGCCAGCCGTTGCAACATGGCGCAGGTTGCGTTGGAGCCGCTGCCGGCCGAAAAAGCGGCCGCACTGGCCTCCGAGTTTGGTGAAGACACCGAGTACGGTGCCGTCGACCTGCGTCACCTGACGATGACGGATGAAGATCTGCTCAAGGAGCTGATCGCCAAGCACGTCAAGTGGAGTGGTTCACAGTACGCGAAGAATATCCTGGACCACTGGGATCAGCATCGCGCCAAGTTCATCAAAGTCATGCCGCACGAATACCGTCGCGCCCTGGCTGACATCAAGACCAACGCCAAGGTTAAGGAGGCTGTGTAATGGGAAAGCCGACTGGATTCCTCGAATTCGAACGCCTGAGTGAGACCTACGAAAAACCGGAAGCGCGCAAACAGCACTACCGTGAATTCGTAGCCGTTCTGGATGATGCCGCTGCACAACAGCAGGGGGCCCGTTGCATGGACTGTGGCATCCCCTTCTGTAACAATGGTTGCCCGGTGAACAACATTATTCCAGATTGGAATGATCTTGTTTACCATGGTCAGTGGCAGGATGCGATCAATGTGCTGCATTCGACCAACAACTTCCCGGAGTTCACTGGCCGTATCTGTCCGGCCCCGTGTGAAGCTGCCTGTACGCTGGGGATCAATGTGGCGCCGGTGGGTATCAAGTCCATCGAGCGTGCCATCATCGACAAGGCCTGGGCATCGGGCTGGGTGGTGCCGCAGCCGCCGCAAACCAAAACCGGCAAGCGTGTCGCGATCATCGGTTCCGGCCCTGCTGTTCTGGCCGCTGCGCAACAGTTAGCACGCGTCGGCCATGACGTGACCGTGTTCGAAAAAAGCGATCGCATCGGTGGTCTGCTGGGTTACGGTATTCCCGACTTCAAGATGGAAAAGACGCTGATCGATCGTCGCGTC
>JBLIZO010000084.1:0-8986 GCA_048859965.1 Fluviibacter sp. | reverse complement strand
ACGCTCTTCCGATCTCTTTGTGAACACGCTCGATATTCCGGCCGATGCCAAGAAGGCATTGCTGGAACTCACCCCGTGGGATTACACCGGGAAGGCGGCTGAATTGGCCAAGCGCATCTAAGGAATCAACATGGCATTCTCGGATAACCTTAAAAAGCTGCCGGGCATCTCGCATCTGGCCGCCATCGAACTGCGCGACGGCGAGGGCAACCTCGCCGGTATCATCGAGAACAAAGCCGGTAGCCAGGGTTCGCTGACGGTGTATAACCACCTGGCGCAGGTCTGGGGCTCGATTAATATCGATGCCGCCAAGCAAGGCCTGGAAGTATTTGCCGAGCACACGGCCGATGCACGCACTAACCCGGGCAAGCACCCGAACATTGATCGTCTGCTGGCTATTGCCGAGAACGGCGCAGAGGCGCTGCGCGTCAAGCACGTCTTCGCTATCGACGACGAGCTCCCGGCCTAACGCCAGGCAAACCGCCGGCGCCATGGAACGTAATTTCCCCGACGCGCTGGCGCATACCCTTCAGTTTGAGGGTGGGTGGTCTAACAACCCGAATGACCCGGGTGGCGCCACCATGAAGGGCATTACCCAACGCACCTATAACAACTATCTCGGCCGGCAAGCCAGCCAGGACGAACTGCGTAACATTTCGGATGCAGACGTCGCGGCCATTTACCGCAAGCTTTACTGGAACGAATGTCTTGGTGATGAATTGGCCGATGGTCTGGACTTTGCCTTATTCGATGCCGCTGTGAATGCCGGGCCACGAGAAGCCAGCCGCTTATTGCAGCGTGTCGTCGGCGTACCTGCTGATGGCGTGCTCGGCCCCAAAAGCTTAGACGCCATCAATGATTATGTTGCCGAACAAGGCCTACCAAAACTCATCGATGCCTACACCGATGCAAGACAATCCTTTTACCGGCTCTTGCCGACCTATGTGAACTTTGGTGAGGGTTGGCGTAAGCGGGCGGATGAGGTTGCCAAAGTTGCAAGAGATTTGAGCCAAAACAACTCAGTTGTTTGAATCGTAATGTGGCCGTTAAAAAGCAGTCTTTATAAGTAGGTTGATTGAGCCGTGACTTGCCTTGGAAGTCTGGTATCGGTCATAGGCTGACTCTAGAAAGATTGCACAACCCCTTGGTTTTGGATTCCGAGTAGATATCTCTTTGGTGAGACGCCAAGTGTCTTACGGAACATCTCAACAAAACTGGTTGGATTCTTGTAGCCCAAGTTAAGAGCGACCGTAGTAACGGACTTGCCGTTTGTTAGTTGACTAATAGCTTGGTGAACTAGAAGACGACGATTCCATTCACCCATCGACATTCCAGTTTCTTGAATGAATAAACGAGCTAACGTTCGGGCGCTGACACACGCCAATTCCGCTAATTGTTCGTAATCAGGCGTCGCTTGAGGCGCGCTAGAAAGTGCGTCTGTGACTTTGACGAGCCGTAAATTTTTAGGAGCGGGTAGCTCGATTTCTGTGATATCTGCACGAGCAATTTCATCGATTAGCACCATCATGAATCTGTAGCTCGCACTGCCTGCCTGGTATTTATCACCCAAATCACAAGCGCGGATAATCAACTCGCGAAGCAGTGCCGTCACTTTTAAGACGGCACATGTCTGCAATAGCTGGTGACACTTCGAGTTAGCGACAAAAAGACTGAACAGCACTACTTCGCCTGGGAAAGTGACATCATGTTCTATATTGGGTGCTATCCATATCGCCTGAGTTGGTGGAACTAGCCAAGTTCCTACAGGAGTTATGACTCTGATAACCCCATGGCTTGCATAGATAAGTTGACCGCGCGGATGTGCGTGAGCGCTGGCTGAAATAGCATCTGTTACCTTGAACTTCACTGGAATGACGGGCAAATGCTCGTCTGCCCGAAACCCTTCGGTAACAGGCTGCAGTTTTGTCTGTTTTGCTGCATGTTTTGTCATTTATAGGCAATTTTGCCACACAAAACTTCGGCAATATCTTCTTTAACGACCAAGGAGGCAGCCATGAAAAATGCTCATAGCCACAACAAACAAATTATCGACCAGTTTTCTAAACAGTCTGTGCCGTTTACCAAGGTTCAAGGGCACCTAGATGCCATTCAAACGCTCATTTCAATGAGCAAGGTTCAGGCTACAGATAGGGTGCTGGATGTTGCCTGCGGACCCGGAATTGTGGCTTGTGAATTTGCCAAGGTGGCGCAACAGGTAACAGGGATTGATGTCACGCCTGCCATGATCAATGTTGCGGAAAATCGCCAGCACGAACTTGGCTTAGTTAATCTTTGCTGGAAACAGGGCGACGCACTGAGTTTGCCATTTGCTGATGACTACTTTGATGTCGTAATCGCTCGGTACAGTTTTCACCATTTACTTGCCCCAGCAGTGGCGCTGAAGGAAATGATCCGTGTTTGCAAACCAGGAGGGCGAGTTCTTGTGGCAGATGTCGCTATGCCGGAAGAAAAGTCTGTCCACTACGATAAGTTGGAACTGCTTAGGGATCCCTCCCATACGCATGCTTTAACAGAGTCTGAGTTTGACAGTTTGTACCAGCAATCTGGATTGGTGAGTAGCCAATACACAAGCTATTCAGTCCAGCTTGAATTAGAGGCCCAACTTAAAGCTTCATTTCCTAACCCGGGCGACGATGACCGTATCAGATCTATGGTTATCAACGACATTGGAGTTGATGGTTTAGGGATCAAGGCACAGCGCGATGGTAACCAAGTTAATTACTCTGTACCGATTCGCGTATATGTTGGACAAAGACTCTCCTAGAGTCTTATGCCAGCTTTGGGTCGATAGTAGATACGCTATCCAGGTCAGATTCATCAATGCAAATGCCACCCGAAGGTGGCATTTGCATTGGGGCGTTAATCTCGCCTAAACGCAGGCACCATCCGCATTGGCCGTATCAATCTTTTTGGCCGGTTTGATGAACTGGTCGCGTTTGACACCCAGCCACATGACCAGTGGGCTCGCGACAAGAACAGATGAATAGATGCCGAACAGAATGCCGATGGTGAGCGCCAGGGCAAAGTAGTGCAGGGCATCGCCGCCGAAGATCAGCATCGAGAGCACCATCATTTCTGTTGCGCCGTGGGTGATGATGGTGCGCGAGATGGTGCTGGTAATCGCATGGTCGAGAATCTGCGGTGTCGTCATGCCGCGCTTCTTGCGGAAGGTTTCGCGTACCCGGTCAAACACGACAACCGATTCGTTCACCGAGTAACCCAGCACGGCCAGTACGGCAGCCAGCACGGGCAGCGAGAACTCCCACTGGAAGAAGGCGAAGAAGCCCAGAATGATGATGACGTCGTGCAGGTTGGCGATGATGGCCGAGACAGCGAAACGCCATTCGAAACGCAGCGCCAGATACAGCACGATACCGAGAATAACGAGCAGCAGGGCGAGTGCGCCGTCATGCGCCAGTTCTTCGCCGACCTGCGGGCCGACGAATTCCACCCGCTGTAGTTGAGCGCCCGGTGCGCTGGTTTCCAGCGCGGTCATCACGTCGTTACCGACGGCGGCAGAGCTCTGGGCCGATTTGAGCGGCATGCGGATCAGCACATCCCGGCTGGAGCCGAAGTTTTGGACGGTGACATCCTGGAAGTTGGCTTTGGCCAGCCCGCCGCGGATGGCTTCCAGATCGGCCGCCTGTTTGTATTGCACTTCGACCAGCGTACCGCCGGTGAACTCTACCGAGAGGTGCAGGCCACGGGTAGCCAGGAAGAACACAGCCAGCAGGAAGGTGACCAACGAAATGATGTTGAACACCAGCGCATAGCGCATGAAGGGGATATCTTTGCGGATGCGGAAAAATTCCATGATGGCGCTCCCGGTCAGGCTTTGGAGGTGTCGGTTTCAGGTTTCCAGACCTGGCCGATGGAGATTTGGGTGAGGCGCTTGCGACGACCGTAGATCAGGTTGACCAGCGCGCGCGAGACAACGACGGCGCTGAAGATCGAGGTCAGAATGCCCAGACAGTGCACCACGGCGAAGCCGCGCACCGGGCCCGACCCGAAGATGAGCAGGGCGAGGCCGGCGATGAGGGTGGTGATGTTGGAGTCCAGAATCGTGTCGAAGGCACGCTCGTAGCCAGCCGAAATAGCCGCTTGCGGCGTGGAACCGTTACGCAGTTCTTCGCGGATACGCTCGTTAATCAGCACGTTGGCGTCAATCGCCATGCCCAGCGCCAGCGCGATGGCGGCGATACCGGGCAGGGTGAGCGTGGCCTGCAGCAGCGACAGAATCGCCACGAGGAAGAGCAGGTTGGCGGAGAGGGCGAGCACCGAGATCACGCCGAACATGCGGTAGTAGGCGATCATGAATACGGCGATCGCGGCAAAACCCCACAGCGTGGCGTGGAAGCCGCGCGAGATGTTTTCGGCGCCCAGTGACGGGCCGACGGTACGCTCTTCGATGATTTCCATCGGCGCGGCCAGCGAACCGGCGCGCAGGAGCAGGGCGATTTCGTTGGCTTCCACAGTGCTCATGCGACCGGAGATCTGGACTTTGCCGCCGCCGATTTCGCTGCGGATCACCGGGGCGGTGATGACTTCGCCCTTGCCCTTTTCAATGAGCAGGATGGCCATGCGCTTGCCGACGTTTTCACGGGTGACATCGCGGAAGATGCGGGCGCCGGCCGAATCCAGGGTGAGGTGCACGACCGGTTCCTGCGTCTGGTTGTCGAAGCCGGGTTGGGCATCGTTCAGGCGCTCGCCGGTGAGTACGACCATTTTCTTCACCAGAATCGGGTTCCCACCGCGCTCGGTATACAGCTCGGCGGTGCCCGGAATCTGGCCGGCCAGAGCGGCTTCCAGCGCGCCAGGGGTGTCGTCCACCATGCGGATTTCCAGCGTGGCGGTGCGCCCCAGAATGTCTTTGGCTTTGGCGGTGTCCTGCACGCCGGGCAGCTGCACGACGATGCGATCGGGCCCGGACTGCTGGATGATGGGTTCGGCCACACCCAGTTCGTTAATGCGGTTGTGCAGGGTGGTGATGTTTTGTTTGACGGCGTATTCCTGAATACGCTTCACGGCTTCTGGTTTGAAGGTGCCGATCAGCGCGGCGTCACCGCTCAGCGTTTGCTCGGCGAAGCTCATGTCCGGTTGGGCGTCCATCAGCGCGGCGCGGGCCTGATCGCGATAGTCGTTTTCGCGGAAGCGAATCACGACGCGCTGGTTGTCGCGATTGATGCCGCCGTGGCGAATGTTCTTGTCACGCAGCAGGGTGCGAATATCGGCGGCGGTGGCGTCAAGCCGCTTGGTCAGAGCGCCCTGCAGATCGACCTGCAGCAGGAAGTGCACACCGCCGCGCAGATCGAGGCCCAGGTACATGGGCAGTGCGTGAATGGCGGTCAGCCACTTTGGCGAGGCCGACAGCAGATTGAGGGCGACGACGTACTGGCTGTTATCAGGGTTCGGGTTGAAGGCGTGCTCCAGAATGTCGCGCGCTTTCAGTTGGGTGTCGGTATCCGGCAGGCGGACCTTGACGCCGTTGGTATCGAGAAACGCACCGTCGCTGGGCAGGTTGTTCTTGTTCAGAATGCTGGTGACTTGCTCCAGCAGTTTGTTGTCTGATTTCAGTGTGGCGCGAATGGGCGACACCTGGACAGCCGGCGTTTCGCCGAAAAAGTTGGGCAACGTGTAGAGCACCCCGATCACCAGGGCCACGGCGACAACGATGTATTTCCAGAGCGGATAACGGTTCATGGCAGCAATTCAGTCAGCAGACAGAAAGTCAAACGGGGGCCGAGGCCCCCGAGTGGTGGAACGCGCACGTTCGGGTGTGCGTTCCGCTTACAGCAATAATCACAGCGAATTCAGCGAGCCTTTCGGCAGCACAATGCCAACGGCCGGGCGTTGCACGGTGACTTCGACCGGGCCGGCGCTGTTGGTGCCGATTTCGATCTTGACGTAGTTGTCGCCAAGCGCCGTGACCTTGCCGGTCAGGCCACCCTGGGTGACAACTTCGTCGCCCTTTTGCAGGCCGGCGATGAGCGCCTTGTGCTCTTTGGCCTTCTTCATCTGCGGGCGAATCATGAGGAAGTACAGAATCGCGAACATCGCGATCAGAGGCAGAAACTGCGTCAGGGCTTCTTGAGTGCCGGCGGCGCCAGCGGCTTGGGCAAATGCAGGGCTGATCACTTGGGGTGTCTCCAGCGATGGTTAACTAAAGCGCTGATTTTAGCATTCTTTTGCCGGCCACCCTTGCTGGCCGGGGGTGGGATTCAGACGCCGCGTTGGCGGTCGGCGCGTAATGTCGCCACGGTCTGCACGAATTGGCCGACTTCGATGGCCTGGCGCATCTCGGCCATCAGGGTTTGGTAATAGTGCAGGTTGTGGATAGTATTCAGGATACTCGACAGGATCTCGCCAGCGCGGAACAGGTGGTGCAGGTAGGCGCGGCTGAAGCGCCGGCAGGTATAGCAGGAGCAGGTGGGGTCCAGCGGGGCTTCGTCGGTCTTGAAGCGGGCGTTCTTGATCTTCACGTCGCCAAAGCGCGTGAACAGATGGCCGTTACGGGCGTTGCGCGTGGGCATCACGCAGTCAAACATGTCGATGCCCTGTTCGACCGAGTCCATCAGGTCTTCCGGGGTGCCCACGCCCATGAGGTAGCGTGGTTTGTCGCTGGGCAGTTGCGGGGCGGTGTGCGCCAGAATACGCATCATGTCGTCTTTGGGTTCGCCGACCGAGAGGCCGCCGATGGCGAAACCGTTGAAATCGATGTCTTTGAGGCCGGCCAGCGACTCGTCACGCAGTGCCTCGTGCATGCCGCCCTGAACAATGCCGAACAGGGCGTTGGTGTTTTCCAGGCGGTCGTGTTCGTCACGCGAACGGCGCGCCCAGCGCAGCGACAGCCGCATGGATTCGGCAGCGGTTTTGTAATCGGCCGGGTAGGGCGTGCATTCGTCAAAGATCATGACGATGTCGCTGTTCAGATCCTTCTGGATCTGCATGGAGATTTCCGGGGTTAAAAAGAGGCGTGCACCGTCGATGGGTGAGGCGAATTTGACGCCTTCTTCCGTGATTTTGCGTAGATCGCCTAGTGAAAAAACCTGAAAACCACCCGAATCTGTCAGGATCGGTTTGTCCCAGTTCATAAACTTGTGCAGCCCGCCGAATTGCTTGATCACGGTCATGCCCGGCCGCAGCCAGAGGTGGAACGTATTACCCAGGCATATTTGAGCACCGGTAGCGGCCAGTGCCTCGGGCGTCATGGCTTTCACTGTGCCATAGGTGCCAACGGGCATGAAGGCCGGGGTATCCACCTGGCCGTGGGCTAGCGTCATGCGACCGCGTCGGGCGACGCCATCAGTGGTGATCAGATCAAATTTCATAGCGAGTCAGCGTCATTCAAGAAGCGTGGGTTAAGAGCATGGCATCACCGTAGCTGAAAAAGCGGTACTGCTGGTTAATGGCGTGTTGGTAGGCGGCCCGCATCGTGTCATAACCGGCAAACGCCGATACCAGCATGAGCAGTGTCGATTTCGGCAGGTGGAAGTTGGTGATGAGTCGATCCACCACTTTGAACGGGTAGCCGGGCCGGATGAAGAGATCGGTTTCCCGGCTGTCGGCGCGTAGTGTGCCACCCGCTTCGATAGCCTGGTGTTTGGCGGCGGATTCGAGTGCGCGTAATGACGTTGTGCCCACCGCGACGACCTTGCCGCCACGGGCGCGGCAGGCGGTAATCGCAGCCACGGTGGATTCGGGCAAGTGATACCACTCGCGGTGCATGACGTGCTCGTCGAGGTTCTCCACACGCACGGGCTGGAACGTGCCGGCGCCTACGTGCAGCGTGACCGTCGCGGTTTCAATGCCACGGGCTTTGAGTCGTGTCAGCAGGGTTTCGTCAAAATGCAGGCCGGCGGTCGGTGCGGCCACGGCGCCGGGGTGCACGGCATATACCGTTTGGTAACGAGTTTCATCCTCGGCGTCTGGCGTGTGCGTAATGTAGGGCGGCAAGGGCAGCAGGCCATGGGCTTCAGTCAGTTGCCAGAAATCGCGCGCTTGATTGGCTGGGAGCGCCAGTAAGAAGAATTCACCATCGCGGCCCGTGACATCCACGTCAAAAGCATCGGCCAGGTGCAGTCGGGTGCCCGGTTTGGGCGACTTGCTGGCGCGAATCTGCGCACGAGCGAATCGACCCAAATTCAGACCCTCTCCATGGATGCGCTCGATCATCACTTCAATTTGGCCGCCCGAGGCCTTCTGCCCAAAAAACCGGGCGCGCAGTACCCGTGTGTCGTTCATCACCAGCAGGTCGCCGGGGTTCAGCAGATCGGGCAGATCGGTAAACTGCTCGTCGGCAAACGCACCGCTATTTACCACCAGCAGGCGGCTGGCGCTGCGTTCGGCCGCGGGGTGCTGTGCGATCAAGTCTTCGGGCAGGTCGAAGTCGTAATCACTGAGTTGCGAATAGCTGGCGGAGGGGGCGAATGAATTTGCACACATGGGGCGCAAGTATAAAGGGTCAGGCGGCCCACTCACGTGTATAATGCCACCCGCGTGCCTCGGTGGTGAAATTGGTAGACGCGCCGGACTCAAAATCCGGTTCCGCAAGGAGTGTCGGTTCGATTCCGACCCGAGGCACCACTAGAAATCTCTGAAGCCCTTTAGGTATAAGCATTCAGAGTATTTGCAGAGCTTCCCCTGTGGTAATTCTTTGGTAAAGAGGGGATAGCCGATATGATGCTGACCAGTATCTTTGAAATAGCAGCTCTGCGAAACGTACTTAATATGAAGGTCAAATACCTCTGGACTAGACAGCCTACGGGAGCGGGCGGCAAAGGCGCGTATTACTATATGCGCGGAGTCCCTACCGACCTTCAAAGCTTCTACAGGGGCGCAAATATCAAGGTGGCTCTGGAAGCCACTACATTGGCTCCGGCAGCTCACCGCATAGCTGTAATCAATAGAGCATATGAAGCCGAATGGCAGGGGTTACGGACTGGCACTATCACGTCTCCCCGATTCT
>JBLIZO010000083.1:0-33729 GCA_048859965.1 Fluviibacter sp. | reverse complement strand
GATTCATGCAGGGCGATGCCATGGCGCATGAGAGCCCGGAATGTCTGAGTAAAATCTGCGCCAGTACTCTGCGCAAGTTGCAGGAAATTATCAGCCAGGCGGTCAATATCAATAGAACGCTGACCGAAGCCGAGCTTTCGGGCGAGACCGTTACGCCAGGCGGTCTCGTACTCGTTGGTGTAGGTGTTAATAGCTGCTTGCGCCAATTCCAGCGCCCTGTTCTCGTCAGCATCCAGCAAGGGCAACAGGCTTTCGGCGAATCGGCAGAGGTTCCAGTGACCGATGGTCGGCTGGTTGGCGTAAGCATAACGGCCTTGACGGTCAATCGAGCTGAAGACGGTGGCCGGGTCATAGGTATCGATGAAGGCGCAGGGACCGTAGTCGATGGTTTCACCAGCAATACTGACGTTATCGGTGTTCATAACGCCATGCACGAAGCCGAGTAGCATCCATTGCGCGATCAGCCCGGCCTGGCGTTTGATGACGCGATTGAGGAGGCCCAGATACGGGTTATCGCTGTCTTGCAGATCCGGATCATGACGCGCAATGGTGTAGTCGGCCAACGTCCTGAGTACATGGTCACCGTGTAAAGCAGCGAACTGGAAGGTGCCGACGCGGATATGACTGGCTGCGACGCGCGTGAGCACAGCACCCGGCAACGGGCGCTCGCGGTAGACCGGTTCGCCGGTGGAAACGACGGCAAGGCTGCGGGTAGTCGGCACACCCAGCGCGTGCATAGCCTCGCTGACCAGATATTCACGCAACATGGGTGCCAGTGCGGCACGTCCATCGCCGCGACGCGAAAACGGGGTCTGCCCCGCACCCTTGAGCTGGATATCGACGCGCCGCTGGTCGGGGGTCAGAAGCTCGCCCAGTAACAAGGCTCGGCCATCACCGAGTACGGTAAAGTTGCCGAACTGATGACCCGCATAGGCTTGCGCCAGCGACAACCCATGAGGCGGCCCCTCACACCCGGCCATGACAAGCACAGACGATATCGCTTGCAGCTGTGCTGTATCCAGCCCCAGATCCTGCGCTAATGGTGTATTCAGAACGGCCAGGGCCGGACAATGCACGGTCGACGGTTCGACCCGACTGTGCAAGACGTCCGGCAGGCTGGCGTAGGAAAGCGCCAGTCCATTAAATGGTGCGGTATTAGTTGAGGATCTGTTTGAGCTCATAGCCGACCGATTCGCTATCAACCATATCGATCAGATCGTTCATAAAGTCTTCGCTGACGTCATTGGACCAGGCGCCGGCCAGTTCGGTGGCAACCATGGGTTCAAAGGTGAGGTCGAGAAATTGGCCGTCGTCAATCTTGAGTACGCCAAAACCGTCGTCGGTTTCAACGATCTGCCAGTCGTCAGGGACAGTCATTTCAAGCTCGATGGTCACGCGTAGTTTTTTACTCATGGTGGGCTCCTGGTTGTTTCCGTCATCATAGGCTAAATCCTTGTGTTGCAACGCAAAATGACAATGCCATGACATGACTTTCAGGGTGCGCTGCGTCAAGAAATTTGAGAAATAATTGTGTTAGGATTTAAAGTTTGATCGGCTCCCTTTTCAGGAAGGCTTATGGCAACCACCAAAACCAAGAAGGCTGCACCCAAGGCTGTAAAGACTCCTACCAAGGCGTCGGCCAAAGCCCCCGCGAAAGCCAAGGCCAAAGTACCTGTCAAGCCGGTGAAAACCACGACGAAACCCGCAACTAAAACCGCTGCCAAGACACCCGCAAAAACAGTCAAGACGGCTGCAAAAACTCCTGTTAAAGTAGCGGCCGCAAAGAAATCGGCCACTGCGCCTACAAAGGTTGTTGTAAAACAAACCACGAAGGTTGTTGCCGCCAAACCCATCACCAAAACCACCACTGCCAAGCCCGCGGCCAAGTCCACGCCAGCGAAAGCACCCGTAACCTCTTCTAAAGCGATCAAAGCCCCCGTGAAGTCTGCATCTCAATCCACACCGAACGCCGCCAATTTCAAGCCCTATGTCGCCAAAAAAGGCGAAATCTACATGGGCAAGGAACAGCTTGCACACTTTGCTGAAATCCTGAGCCGCCTGAAAAATGAACTCATGGCTGATATCGAGCGCACAGTTCATACCATGCAGGACGAGCAAACCGTGTTTGCCGACCCGAATGACCGGGCCAGCCAGGAAACGGATATGGCACTGGAGTTACGCAACCGCGATCGTGAGCGCAAGCTGATTAAGAAGATTGAAGAAACACTTGATCGCATCAAGGCGGATGATTACGGCTATTGCGATAAGTGCGGCATCGAGATCGGCATCAAGCGTCTGGAAGCCCGCCCGACCGCGACGCTGTGCATCGATTGCAAAACGCTGGAAGAGTTGCGCGAAAAGCAAGTCGCCAAGTAATCAGACACCGTGCCAATGCAAAAGGCCAGTCAACGACTGGCCTTTTTTGTTACTGCAGGTTGGGTGGTTAAAACAAACTCGACCACCCTTCCCTGTACGCCTCTTAGGCTGCGGGTGGTCCTGCGTCCAGCAAGGCCTTCATCGACAGCTTGATACGACCGCGGTCATCGGTTTCCAGAACCTTAACGCGAACGACCTGGCCTTCTTGCAGGTAGTCCGACACCTTCTCGACACGCTCGTTGGCGATTTGCGAGATGTGCAGCAGACCATCTTTACCCGGCAGGACGTTAACGATGGCGCCAAAGTCCAGCAGCTTCAGCACGGTGCCTTCGTAGATGGCGCCGACTTCGGCTTCAGCCGTAATGGCCTGGATACGGGCACGGGCCAGCTCAGCGGCTTCGCCACTGGTCGAGGCGATGGTGATCGTACCGTCGTCCTGGATGTCGATGGTGGTACCGGTTTCTTCGGTCAGCGCACGAATCACAGCGCCGCCCTTACCGATCACATCACGGATCTTCTCAGGGTTGATCTTCATGGTGTACAGACGCGGTGCGAACGTCGAGACTTCCGTACGGGCTTCGCCCATCGCGCCCTTCATCAGGCCGAGGATGTGCAGACGGGCTTCACGGGCCTGGGCCAGTGCCACCTGCATGATTTCCTTGGTGATGCCCTGGATCTTGATGTCCATCTGCAGTGCGGTGATACCGTTTTCAGTACCGGCGACCTTGAAGTCCATATCGCCGAGGTGATCTTCGTCACCCAGGATGTCGGTCAGCACGGCAAAACGGCCGCCGTCTTTGATTAGGCCCATGGCGATACCGGCCACGTGATCCTTCAGCGGTACACCGGCGTCCATCAGCGACAGGCAGCCGCCACAGACCGACGCCATCGACGACGAACCGTTCGATTCGGTGATTTCCGAAACCACACGCATGGTGTAGCTGAACTCTTCCGGCGACGGCAGCACCGGCACCAGGGCACGCTTGGCCAGACGGCCGTGACCCAGTTCACGGCGCTTGGTGCCGCCCATGCGGCCGCATTCGCCAGTGGCGTACGGCGGCATGTTGTAATGGAACAGGAAGCGGTCTTTGTACTCGCCCATCAGTGCATCGATGATCTGCTCGTCGCGACCAGTACCCAGCGTGGCAACAACCAGTGCCTGGGTTTCGCCACGGGTGAACAGTGCCGAACCATGGGTGCGCGGCAGAACGCCGTTGCTGATTTCGATCGGACGAACGGTGCGGGTGTCGCGACCATCGATACGTGGTTCGCCGGCCAGGATACGGCCACGAACGATACCGGCTTCCAGATCAAACAGGATGTTGCCGATGGTGTTGGCATCAACCGGTGTACCGTTGGCGTTTTCGCCATTGGCGAACTGGGCTTCGGTATCAGCGTAGATGGTCTTCAGATTCTGGCTACGAACCTGTTTGCTGGTTTCGTTATAAGCAGCTTCCAGACGCGGCTTGGCGAAATCCGACACCATACCGATGAGGACTTCGTCCTTCGGTGCGGGCTGCCAATCCCATTCCGGCTTACCGGCGGCTTCAACCAGGCGGTTGATCATCTGGATCACAGCCTGTTGTTGTTCGTGACCGAACACCACGCCACCCAGCATGACATCTTCCGGCAGCATCTGGGCTTCAGATTCAACCATCAGCACAGCGGCTTCGGTACCCGAAACGATCAGATCCATTTGCGAGGTCTTCATTTGCGAAGACGTCGGGTTGATGACGTACTGGCCATCGATGTAACCCACGCGGGCAGCGCCCACCGGGCCGTTGAACGGAATACCCGACAGGGCCAGGGCAGCCGAAGCACCGATCAGTGCAGGAATATCCGAATCCACTTCCGGGTTGATCGACATGACGGTAGCAACGATCTGGACTTCGTTGTAGAAGCCTTCCGGGAACAGCGGACGCAGCGGACGGTCGATCAGACGCGAAGTCAGCGTTTCTTTTTCCGAAGGGCGGCCTTCGCGCTTGAAGAAGCCCCCCGGGATCTTGCCGGCAGCGTAGGTCTTTTCAACGTAATCGACGGTCAGCGGGAAAAAGTCCTGGCCTGGCTTCGCCTTCTTGGCACCAACCACGGTCACCAGAACGACGGTGTCATCATAGGTGACCATCACCGAACCGCTGGCTTGACGGGCTACGTGGCCGGTTTCCAGGGTCAGGGTGTGAGCACCGTATTGAATACTTTCACGTGCAATTTCAAATAGACTCATTGATTTCTCTTCCTCTCAACAATCAACAACACAACAATCAAATAACAATCAAATAACAATCAGACAACGATCAACAACGACTACAGCAAAAACAAAACGGGCGCCCTCTCCTGAGAACGCCCGTTATGCTCAAACAATGATCACGTAATTACTTACGCAGACCCAGACGACCAATCAGTGCACGATAACCGTCGAGGTTGGTGCGCTTCAGATAGTCCAGCAGCTTACGACGACGGCTCACCATGCGCAGCAGACCGCGGCGCGAGTGATGATCCTTCTTGTGTTCTTTGAAGTGCGGGGTCAGATCGTTGATGCGTGCAGTCAGCAGTGCAATCTGGACTTCCGACGAACCGGTGTCGCCCTGAGTGCGCTGAAAATCAGCAACGATGGCGGCTTTGCCTTGAGCATTGAGCGTCATGTCAAACTTTCCTTTAAGTGACAGATGTGCCCCAGTTTGAGAGAGCGACATCCAGGTTCCCCCTGTGTGGGGTTGGATCCGCAACCGGGTTGGCTGCGGGCTAAACAAAAATTATATCAGGAATTCTCTGTGGAAACCAAACGAACTGGCTGAATTTTCAGATCTTTTCCGTCGGAAGCCACCTGCCCCACCCCGATGAAGCGGCCATCGAGATAAAAGCGGAGTGCGGTACCTTCAGGTAATACCTGGCCCGTCTCCGGGCGGAAGGGATTGCCATGACGACAAAGTACTGCCTGACGCGCCGTGATATCCAAGCGTTGCAGATTCTGCACCAGAAAATCAGCCGATTGCAGCAAGCCCGCATCGCAAAGTGACGCCGTTGGAATACAGGACGGTTCGGGATTCATGGCGATCGCTTCTGCCACGAGCTGTTCCAATGATTTACAGCCGTTGAGTGATACCTCACCCACCTGCGTACGGCGCAGTGCGATCAGATGCGCCTGACTGCCGACGGCGCGCGCGAGATCTTCGGCCAGCGTTCGGATATAGGTGCCTTTACTACAGCGCACCGACAACTCGGCAGTGATCACCCCTCCCTGATCGTTGAGGACGACATTCGACCAGCCGAGTTCGCTCAAATAAATTTTGCGAGGCTGGCGCTCGACTTCAATACCGGCACGCGCCAGTTTATAGAGCGGCTGACCATCACGCTTGAGCGCGGAATACATGGGCGGAATCTGCTCAGATTCCCCGTCGAATCGGGCTAAAACCTCTTCGATGGCGCCGACGCTGGGCAGGTTATCTGTAGTTTCAACAATGGTACCCGTCAGGTCCCCCGTATCAGTGCGCGCACCAAAGCATACTGAGGCCACATAGTATTTGTCGGCATTCAGCAGATCAGCAGAAAACTTGGTGGCCTCCCCCAGGCACAGCGGAAGCACGCCGGTGGCGAACGGGTCCAGTGTACCGGTATGCCCACCCTTGCTCGCCCCGAAAAGGCGACGCACGGCCTGTAGCGCCTGGTTAGACGTCAGGCCGAGCGGCTTATCGAGTAATACGACGCCATCCAGGGCGCGCCATTGCACCGGGCGCGGAATCACTGGCTGCTGATGCAACAACGCCTCCAACGACAAATCAATCCTTGATGGGCTGTTCGTCAGCAGCTTCATCCTTGGCATCATCTGCCGTACGCGCCACGGCGCTATCGATCAATGACGAAAGCGAAATACCCCGCTCCACCGAGGTGTCATAGACGAAATGCAGCTCCGGAACCGTACGCAACATGAGCAAACGTGACAGTTCGTGGCGCAGAAACCCCGAAGCCCGCTTGAGGCCCTGCGCCAGCGCATCTCGCTCGCTTTCTGCGACGAGCGCGGTATAGAACACTTTGGCATGCGCATAATCCGGCGTCACTTCAACGGCAGTCAACGAGACCTGTTGAACACGCGGATCACGAATTTCCGAGCGGATCAGCTCGGAAAGATCGCGGCGGATTTGCTCCGCTACCCGATCCGTCCGAGCGAAACCGCGTTGTGGGCCGCGCTTCATGCTTACAGCGTCCGTGCCACTTCCAGAATTTCGTAGGCTTCCAGCTTGTCGCCCACCTGGATGTCATTAAAGTTCTTGAGCGAGAGACCACACTCGAAACCTTCGCGGACTTCCTTGACGTCATCCTTGAAGCGACGCAGCGAGTCAAGTTCGCCGTCGTGCAGTACGATGTTGTCGCGCAGCAGGCGGACACGGCACTGACGCTTGACGATACCTTCCAGCACCATACAACCGGCCACGGCACCGATCTTCGGCACACGGAAGATTTCGCGGATTTCGACCAGACCCAGTGTCTGCTCTTTGCGCTCCGGCGACAGCATGCCAGACAGTGCAGCCTTCACTTCATCAACGGCGTCGTAAATCACGTTGTAGTAACGGATATCAACATCCATACCTTCGGCGATCTTGCGGGTGTTGGCATCCGCACGAACGTTGAAGCCAATGATCACCGCCTTGGAGGCTGATGCCAGGTTGACGTCGCTTTCGGTAATACCCCCCACGGCCGAGTGAATGACGTTGA
This sequence comes from Fluviibacter sp., assembly GCA_048859965.1. Lineage (GTDB taxonomy): Bacteria > Pseudomonadota > Gammaproteobacteria > Burkholderiales > Rhodocyclaceae > Fluviibacter. The sequence goes on along the minus strand of JBLIZO010000083.1, from coordinate 26,643 downwards.
CGCGCACTTCGTCGGTCGACAACTTGACCAGCGATTGCACCAGCGCCTCTTGCGAGCCCTGAACGTCGGCCTTGATGATGAGCGGCAGCGTTTTAACTTCGCCTTCCGCCGTCATCTGCTCCATCATCGATTCCAGCTTGTTCGCCTGCTGGCGTGCCAGCTTCACTTCGCGGAACTTGCCTTGGCGATACAGCGCAATTTCACGCGCCTTGCGCTCGTCGGCCAGTACCATGGCATCTTCACCAGCGCCCGGTACATCCGACAGACCCAGAATTTCTACCGGGATCGACGGGCCAGCCGATTCAATCGGCTTACCGTTTTCATCCAGCATGGCGCGCACGCGACCAAAGACCGAACCCGCCAGCAGCACATCGCCCTTGTTCAGGGTACCCTGTTGCACCAGCATGGTGGCGACCACACCACGACCCTTGTCGAGTCGGGCTTCAATAATCAGACCCTTGGCGGTGGTTTCCACCGGCGCCGCGAGTTCCAGCACTTCTGCCTGCAGCAGCACCTGCTCCAGCAGATCGTCGACCCCCTGACCGGACTTGGCCGACACCGGCACGAATGGCGAATCGCCGCCGTATTCTTCCGGCACCACTTCTTCCGCAACCAGCTCTTGCTTGACCTTGTCCGGGTTAGCTTCAGGCTTATCAATCTTGGTAATCGCTACGACGATCGGCACACCGGCCGCCTTGGCGTGGTGAATGGCTTCACGTGTTTGCGGCATGACGCCGTCGTCTGCGGCGACTACCAGAATCACGATATCGGTTGCCTTGGCACCGCGTGCACGCATCGCCGTAAAGGCTTCGTGGCCCGGGGTATCCAGGAAGGTGATCATACCGCGATCAGTTTCCACGTGATAAGCGCCAATATGCTGCGTAATGCCACCCGCTTCACCGCTGGCAACACGGCTCCGGCGGATATAGTCAAGCAGCGAGGTCTTGCCGTGGTCAACGTGACCCATCACGGTCACTACCGGTGCACGCGGCTTCGCTTCGACATCGACATGATCGACAACATCATCCAGGAAGGCATCCGGATCATCCAGTTTGGCTGCAATCGCCTTGTGCCCCATTTCCTCGACCACAATCATGGCCGTGTCCTGATCAAGCACCTGGTTAATGGTCACCATGGAGCCCATCTTCATCAGCGCCTTGATCACTTCGGTGGCTTTCACCGACATCTTGTGTGCCAAATCGGCGACAGAGATGGTTTCCGGCACATGGACTTCACGCACAACCGGCTCGGTCGGAGCATTAAAGGCATGGGATTCATCTGACGATGATTGGTGGCGTTTGTCACCCTTCTTGCCGCCCATTTTCCAGGCATTGCCACCACGACCCTGATTACCACCGCGGCCGAGAGTACCGGGGGCTTTGTTGCCACCGCCACGACGACCATCACGGTCTTCACGTTCCTTGCCATCTCGACTGCCTTCACGGCGATCATCCGGCGCGGTTTGCGCTGCCGTGCTGGCGGCTTTACGGGATTCTTCGGCAACCTTCAGGGCAGCCTGTTTGGCGGCGGCCTCTTCACGCAGACGCTGCAGTTCCTTTTCACGATTCTCACGCTCCAGTCGATCCTGATCCTGACGGGCGCGCAATTGCGCGTAACGATCTTCTTCGGCCTTACGGGCTGCGAGCTCCTTCTCGTCCAGGAAGGAGGCCTTGGTCTTAACGGCAACCTTCTTCGGCTTCTCAGCGGGTTTTTCCGGCGCCGTTTCGGCAGCCATCTTCACAGGCGCCTCAACCTTTTCTTCAACAACCGGTGCGGGCACTTCCACCACAGGCTCCGGTATCACCTCAGGCGTTGCCTCAACAACCAGCTCAACGACCGGTGGCTCGATGACCACAGGCTCCGGTGCTTCAACCACCGGAGCGACAGGCGCAATGGCTTCCAGCGGCGCAGCGACGACCTCCGGCTTCACCGGCGCTTCGACGACTTCCGGGGTATCGCGTTTCACGAGCACCCGCTTTTTACGCACTTCAACCTGGACGGTGCGGGTCTTGCCCGTCGCGTCCTGCGCCTTGATCGCCGAGGTGGATTTACGTGTCAACGTCACGCGGTTGCTGGCAGCCTTGGTTTCGCCATGCGAGGCACGCAGAAACTCCAGCAGACCATTTTTATCGGCAGCGGTCAATGTGTCACTGGTCGTGACTTTCTTGACACCCGCTTTGTTCAGTTGTTCCAGCAGCGCTTCTGCCGGCATCTTCAATTCAGATGCAAATTCGAGGACAGTTGTCTTTTCCATAGGTCCTCCGCTCAGTTAGCCGATTCATCGTCAGCAAACCAGTGCTTACGGGCTTCGGTAATCAGTTCCACGGCATCAGCTTGCGTCATGCCGCTGATGTCCACAAGTTCGTCGGTAGCCAGATCGGCCAGATCATCACGAGTCTTGATGCCGGCATCGGCCAGCTTCACCGCCAGCGGTTTCTCCATCCCCGGCAGACTGAGCAGGTCTTCAGCCACATCCTCCAGCTTTTCTTCGGTAGCAATCGCTTCGGTCAGAAGGGCGTTACGAGCACGCGTGCGCAATTCGTTAACAAGCTCTTCTTCCAATCCTTCGATCTCGAGCATCTCTGCCAACGGCACGTAAGCCACTTCTTCCAGCGTCGAGAAACCTTCATTGATCAGCAGATCGGCCAGTTCTTCATCAATATCCAGCTTTTCGATGAACAGCAGGCGCGTGGTTGCAGTCTCCGCTTCATTTTTACGCTGGGACTCTTCCGGCGTCATCAGATTGATCGTCCAACCAGTCAGTTCGGTCGCCAGACGCACATTTTGACCGCCGCGGCCGATGGCAATCGCAAGGTTGGCGTCATCAACGACGACATCCATGGCGTGACGCTCTTCATCAACGACGATGGAGGTCACTTCGGCCGGTGCCAACGCATTGATGACAAACTGCGCCGGATCTTCCGACCAAATGATGATGTCAACATTTTCACCGCCGAGTTCGTTACGCACAGCGGTGACACGCATACCACGCAGACCGACACAGGTACCGATCGGATCGATACGGGCATCTTTGCTCAGCACGGCAATCTTGGCGCGCATGCCGGGGTCACGGGCAGCGGCCTTGATTTCCATCAGGCCGTCTTCGATTTCCGGTACTTCCAGTTCGAACAGGCGGCTGATGAATTCCGGTGCGGTACGCGACAGAATCAGTTGCGGGCCACGGGCAGCGCGATCAACGCGCAGCAGGAAAGCCTTGACACGATCGCCCGGGCGCAGATTTTCGCGCTGGATCATCTGATCACGTGGCAGCACGGCTTCGATCTTGCCGACTTCGACAATCGCGTTACCACGCTCCATGCGTTTGATGGTGCCAGTCACGAGATGTTCGCCACGCTCCAGGAAATTCTGCAGCAGTGCTTCACGCTCTGCATCACGGATCTTCTGCAGGATGACCTGCTTGGCCGCCTGGGCACCGATACGACCAAAGTCGATAGGCTCCAACTCTTCTTCGATAAAATCACCGACAGCGATCTCGGCGTGATCCTTGCGGGCTTCGCTGATGGCAAGCTGGGCATCTTCATTTTCCAGATCAGCGTCTTCGACGACCTCCCAACGGCGGAACGATTCATGTTCACCGGTTTCGCGATCGATCACGACGCGGATATCCGCCTCCAGATTCATCTTTTTGCGCGTCGCCTGGGCAAGCGCCAATTCCAGAGAGGCAAAGACGATTTCCTTGCTGACGTTCTTCTCACGAGCCAGCGCATCGGCCAGCAGCAGAATCTCACGGGTCATTTGGTTGTCCTTTCTCTGGAAAACTTAAAACTTGGGAACAAGGCGCGCCTTGTCAATATTGGAAATCGGGAAGGTGACGGTATTGCCACCGAGATCAAGCTGAACCTGCTCACCGTCAATGCCGATCAAAGTACCGTTGAACTGTCGACGGTCACCGATGGGCATACGCAGCTTAATCTGCACCTGTGAACCGGCAAAACGGCTGTAATCCGCCGCCTTGACCAAGGGGCGGTCCAGACCGGGCGACGACACTTCCAGGCGATCGTAATCGATGTTTTCGACCTGAAAGAGATGCGTCAACTGATTGCTGACAGTGGCACAGTCTTCCACGTCAACACCGCGCAACTTCTCCGGAGCGTCGATGAAAACCCGGATCAAGCGGCTGCGCGGCGACAACTCGACCATGACGAGCTCGTAGCCCAGTCCGGTCACTGTCGATTCAATCAGTTCCTGCAGATTCATGCACTTCAGCCAATCGGTTAAAACCAGAAATACAAATAAAAAATGGGCTAAAAGCCCATCACGCCGAAAAAACCGGCTGTGCCATCCGACAGGATCTGACGGATTCGTCAGATGGCACGGGAATATCAAAACTTTTCAATTATAAGGGTTTTTTCGCTTTTGGTCGAGTCATATTCGCGTTTTGCGCACTACGCCGGGGCGCAGCACCCAGCCCTTGGGAACGGGCCTGACCACGACTGCGTGGCGGCACCTTACCCCCCGGACGGGTCGACCGGACCTTCTGGCCAACATTGCGCGATGGGCCCTCTGCCTCGGCCCCCAGGGATTTGACCAGTTTTTCCACGTCCTTGTCTTCAACCTGCAGGTGCTGACCGCGTTTGAGGCGCGGCGGCAGGTAAAACGGGCCATAACGGACACGGATCAGGCGACTGACTGTACGCCCAACAGCCTCAAACAGACGACGCACCTCACGGTTACGGCCTTCGAAAATGGTGACGCGATACCACTGGTTGGCACCCTCGCCGCCTGCGTCCTCGATGCTGGCCAGCGCAGCCGGTCCGTCTTCGAGCTCCACACCTTTTTTCAGTTGATCCTTGGCCTCGTCATCCAGAGGGCCCAGCACGCGCACGGCATATTCACGAATCATTTCATGACGTGGATGCATCAACGCATTAGCCAACGCGCCCGATGTCGTGAACAGCAACAGGCCGCTGGTGTTGAAATCCAGACGTCCCACGGCGATCCATTTACCCCCACGCACGCGCGGCAGGTTGGCAAATACATTTGGACGTCCTGCGGGGTCGCTGCGCGAAACAATTTCGCCCTCAGGTTTGTGATAGAGCAACACCTGCGGCGCCCGCGTCGCACCATGCAGGTTGACCAAACGCCCGTTGACCTTGACACGATCTCCCGGCAATACGCGCTGCCCCAATGTAGCGGGTTGCCCATTGACCTGCACGCGGCCTTCCGCAATCCAGGCCTCCATTTCACGACGACCACCGAGACCGGATTGCGCCAACAGCTTCTGCAGCCGTTCGCCTGCCGCTGCCGGCGCTTTTCGTTGTGGCGCCAAATCGGCATCGAATTCGGCAGCAAATTCATCATCGAGCACCGGATGCTCGGCAATGTTGGTCGTGTGTCGGGATGTTGGTTTTTTGGTCGCTTGCGGCGCCCGGAAAGGTGTGTTTTTTGTAGACAGGAATTAAAGGCCCGGTTCGACGCCTTCCAGCGCCCCCTGCATGGTTTCAAGCGGTGGCAGTTCGGTCAGGCTACGCAATCCCAGATCATCCAGAAACTGTCGGGTAGTTGCGTAGAGAGCCGGACGCCCCGGCGTTTCGCGATGGCCTACGCTATCGATCCAGCCACGCTCTTCCAGCGTGCGGATCACCTGCGTCGCCACCGTGACGCCTCGAATGTCTTCGATGTCACCACGCGTCACTGGCTGACGGTAGGCGATGATGGCCAGCGTTTCCATCACGGCCCGCGAATAGCGCGGCGGTTTTTCCGGGTTAAGGCGATCCAGATGCGGCTGAATCTTGGCGTGTGTCCGGAAGCGCCAGCCATCGGCCAGCTCAATCAGTTCACACCCCCGGTTTTGCCAGCGCTCCTGCAGATGCCTAATAGCCTGCAAGACTTCGTCGGCGGCCACAGTATCGTCGAACAAACGACGCAGATGCGCGACATCCAGGGGTGAGGTCGAGGCCAACAATGCTGCTTCGATGATGCAGGCCAGTTCGTTGATATCAATAACGGGGCCTACGGTGACCACACCCTCATTGCTTTCCACGAGCTCGGTCAGTGAGCGTTGTTCTTCAGACATTTTCATCCTCCTCGGGCTGGTCATTGGCCTCGGGTGTCTCAAACATCGATTGTTCGGGCGCATCACTCGGCAAGCGGACATAGATCGGCGCAAATGCGGCCGTCTGCGTCATTTCCAGCAAATGCTCCTTGCATAGTTCCAGCAACGCAATGAAATTCACCACGACCACCGGCACACCGCCAGCGACATCGAACAACTCTGAAAACTCCAGATAGCCTTCGCTGCTTCGCAACTGGCGCAAAATGAGCCCCATGTGCTCACGAACTGACAGCTCTTCGCGGGCAATCTTGTGGTGCGTATGCAACTTGGCCTGCCGTACCACAGCGCGCCAGGCTTCGTGGAGATCGTCCGGTGACACATCCGGGTGGCGGATCACCGCTTCACGATCAACCCACACATTGAGCCACTGAAAATCGATCTCAGCCTTAGGCAGCTCATCAATCTCACGTGCAGCGAGCTTCATCTGCTCGTATTCGATCAGTCGACGTACCAGCTCCGCACGAGGATCTTCGGCTTCTTCTTCAAACTCGGCCTTCGGACGCGGCAACAGCATGCGCGACTTGATCTCGATGAGCATCGCCGCCATGACCAGATACTCGGCGGCGAGCTCGAGGTTCTGGGCCCTCATGGCTTCGACGTAATCAAGATACTGAATCGTCAACGGGGCCATCGGAATGTCGAGGATATCGATATTCGCCTTACGGATCAGGTAAAGCAGTAAATCCAGCGGACCTTCGAACGCATCAAGCATGACTGATAGCGCATCGGGCGGAATGTACAGATCGGTCGGCAGATCAACGATCGGCTGACCGTACAGCATAACGCGCGGCTCCCCGTCTTCGACGGTGACCGAGATAGCCTGCTCGTAGGGCACCTCGTCCGCTACTGTTTCCGGCAATGGCTCGACTACACCTTCGACAGACATCGCCGTCAACTCAATAGCCTCGGGCGGGACATCGCTTTGCGGTTGCTCTTCGGGATTCTGATCGTCGATAGTCATATCAGATCGCTCAGGCGCTGGTGAGACCCATCACGCCACGCACACGACTCATGGTCTGATCGGCCAGCGCACGGGCCTGCTCGGCACCCGCACGTAAAATGCGGTCGATCTTTTCAGGCTCGGCAGCGAGCGCTTCGGCACGCGCACGCATCGGTGCAAGTACCACTTCGATGCCTTCGGCGACAGCGTTCTTACAGTCAATGCAGCCGATCCCCGCTGTGGTACAGCCTTCGGTCACCCACTGCTTTTTGGCATCGTCGCTGTAGACCTCGTGCAACTGCCAGACAGGACAATTCTTCGGGTTACCGACATCAGTACGGCGGACGCGCGCCGGATCGGTCGGCATGGCCTTGAGCTTTTTGACCACATCTTCCGGCTTTTCACGCAGGCTGATGGTGTTGTTGTAGGACTTGGACATTTTCTGGCCATCCAGCCCCGGCATTTTCGAGGCTTTGGTCAGCAAGGCAGCGGGCTCGACCAGAATGGCCTTACCCGAACCGACCAGCCAGCCCCAGAGCGATTCCTTATCGCTGAGATTCAGTGCGTCGGCGCCGACCAGAAACGCCTCAGCCTGCTGCAAGACGTCGCGATCCCCGTCCTGCTGATAGCGCTGACGCAGCTCTTTATACGGCTTGGCTGTAGCGCCCAGCTTCTTCAGCGCGGCGATGACTTCCTGTTCGAATTCCGGCGTGCGGCCGTACAGATGGTTGAAACGGCGCGCGACTTCACGCGTCAGTTCGATATGCGGCACCTGATCTTCGCCGACGGGCACGTGACGTGCGTCGTAAACCAGAATATCGGCCGATTGCAGCAGCGGGTAACCGAGGAAACCGTAGGTCGATAAGTCCTTGTGCGAGAGCTTTTCCTGCTGATCCTTGTAGGTCGGCACGCGCTCCAGCCAGCCCAGCGGCGTCATCATCGACAGCAGCAGGTGCAACTCGGCGTGCTGCAGCACTTGCGACTGCTGAAAGATAATCGACTTTTCCGGATCCAGGCCGGCGGCAAGCCAGTCAATGACCATGTCGCGGCTGGCCTGAGCGATGCTCTGCGGTGCATCGTAGTTGGTCGTCAGCGCATGCCAGTCGGCCACGAAGAATAGACACTCATAATCGTTCTGCAAGCGGACCCAGTTCTCGAGGACGCCATGATAGTGACCCAGGTGCAGACTACCCGTCGGGCGCATGCCGGAAAGTACGCGTTCAGCAGACATCAGAAGTGCTCAGATAAAGAATACAGTGGTAATCAGCGAGGCCGTCACCTGAATCAGCGGCATGATGATCACGCCCAGCAAACCCGTGACCAGCAACAGCAACAGAATCGGTAAACCGTAAGGCTCGGTACGACCATAACTCTGCGCCGCGCCCGGTGGCAGCAGGCTGAACAGGACGCGCCCACCGTCCAGCGGCAGAATTGGCACCAGATTGATCGCCATCAGCATGAGATTGATCGAAATACCGATGCGTGACATTTCTTCCAGCGGTACGCTGTAATAATTATTGGTCGATAGCCCCAGCTTGAGCAGCAGCGCCCAACCGAAAGCCATCAGAAGATTGATTCCAGGGCCAGCGAGCGCCACCCAGCGCATATCCGTCCGCGGATGACGCAACCGACCGTAATCGACGGGTACCGGTTTGGCCCAGCCAAACAGGATGCCACCAAACAACAGGGTCAATGCCGGCACAAGGATCGTACCGACCAGATCAATGTGGCGCACGGGGTTCAGGCTCACCCGCCCCAATTGATAGGCTGTCGGATCGCCAAAATAACGCGCCACATAGCCATGCGCCGCCTCATGCAACGTGATGGCAAAAATGATCGGAATGGCCGCAATAGCCAGGTAAGCGAGGTCAATATTCATAGGGAAACCGTTTGGCCAGAGATTCTAACAGACGTACACACCCTGCTCCTGCTTTGCGACGGGTATCGTTACTCCAGACCCAGCGGCGCCAGCAGTCCGTGTCCGCGACGTAAGACCGTCGGCGGCACCGCGCACAGATCGATCACGGTTGTTGGCTCGGTGCCGCACCAGCCCCCTTCGACGACCAGATCCAGTTGCGGCTGCAGCCGTTCCTTGATCGACCAACCATCACTGAGCGGCGCCTCGTCGCCCGGTAGCATCAGCGTGGTCGACAACAACGGTTCACCCAGCATTTCCAGGACACCGAGCATGATCCGGTTGTCCGGGACGCGTAACCCCAATGTTTTACGCTTAGGATGCAGAATGCGGCGTGGCAACTCCTTCGTGCCTTCCAGAATGAAGGTATAGGCGCCCGGCGTCGCCAGTTTGAGCAACCTGTACTGCGCATTATCGACGCGGGCATACTGGCCGATATCGGATAAATCCCGACACATCAGGGTCATCAGATGATGATCGTCAATGCCGCGAATCCTGCGGATTTTTTCGAGCGCCGCCGCATCGCCCAAGTGACAGGCCAGCGAATAACCGGAGTCTGTCGGCAGTGCGACAACGGCACCCTTGCGCAACATATCGGCAATTTGTTCCAGCAAACGAGACTGCGGATTGTCCGGATGAATATTAAAGTATTGTGTCACAAAAATTCCGTAATTCTATGTTTTACCAATCATTCCACACAGGAACCACACCTTCGGGCAAAGGCAGGCTGCGCCCGAGATCGACATAGCTCTCATCCGGGCCGTGGAAATCTGACCCTTGCGAACCCATGAAGGCATAGTGCCGGGCCTGACGGCCAAAATGCGCCACCTGCTCCGGCGAATGGCTGCCCGAGGCCACTTCAATCGCCTCGCCACCCAGATCGCGAAACGCCTCGAACAGCTTACCCAGTTCCTTGTTTGACATCCGATAGCGTCCCGGATGCGCGATCACAGCAACCCCACCAGCAGCTTTAATCCAACCTAAGGCTTCCTGCAGCGACGGCCAGGGGTGCGGTACATAACCGGGCTTGCCCGGTGTGAGATACCGGTCAAACACCTGTTTGACCTCGCGGCAGGCACCCATGTCTACCAGCGCCCGCGCGAAATGGGCTCGCGACACCAGCTCCGGGTTACCGACATAGGTCATGGTGCGCTCCAGAATGCCCTTAAAACCCACCTTTTCCAACTCGGCGGCAATCCGTTCAGCACGGTTCGCGCGCCCGGCGCGAATACCATCCAGCCCGGCAACAATGACCGGATTTTGCGAATCGATGCACAGCCCCACGATATGTACCGAATGATCGTTCCATTCGACCGATATTTCTGTCCCCGGCACCAATCGCAGGCCCAGCGTATCCGCCATCGCCTGCGCCTCGGGCAAGCCCGATAAACCATCGTGATCGGTCAACGCCAGCGTCGTGACGCCATTGGCGTGGGCACGTGCCACGACAGCAGATGGCGCCAGCGTACCGTCTGAAGCGGTGGAATGACAATGGAGATCATAGCGGGATGCGCTGGCGGACTGGGTCATGGTGTCGGCAGCCGTCGGGCTGCTTTATGTGTTTGAGAGATCAGCATAAAATGCTGCTCTGCCATTTTACTGGATTGGCTGCCCCCTATGAGCATCTATCAACTCGAAGACCGGATTCCCCAGATCGACCCGACAGCCTGGATCGCACCCAATGCCGTGCTGATTGGTCATGTCGAATGTGCCGAACAATCATCAGTGTGGTGGAACGCCGTTCTGCGCGGTGATAACGAGCCCATCATCATCGGCCTACGCAGCAATGTACAGGACGGTTGTGTTTTTCATACGGATCCAGGCGCACCGCTGATTCTGGAAGCGGATGTCACCATCGGCCATAAGGTCATGCTGCACGGTTGCCGCATCGGCCAGGGTAGCCTGATCGGCATCGGTACGACGATACTCAATCACGCCGTCATCGGTGAACACAGCCTGGTAGGCGCTGGCACACTGATCCCGGAACGCAAAACCTACCCGCCCCGCTCATTGATCATGGGTACGCCCGGCAAAGTGATCCGCGAACTGACCGATGAGGAAGTCGCACGCCTGATGAACAGCGCCGCCAAGTACGCCCAAAATGCGGCGCGCTACCGTAATCAGCTCAAACGCATCGACTGATCAACCATGCCTGCCACCTTGAAGTCTGGCGCCAGCACCCCCATATCTCATTGATACACCTTCACGAATTCACAGAAAGCCCGCATGCTGCGCGAAACCGACCGCTTTGTCCGCTTCCATTTTCCTGAACTGTCCGTTCGCGGCGCCTGGGTCCATCTGGACGAAACCTATCGCGCACTGATCGCCGGGCGTAACTACCCGGCAGCGGTCAGCCGTATGCTTGGCGAAATGGCCAGTGTCACGGCACTGATGGCCGGCCAACTGAAACACCCGGGGCGTCTGACCTTCCAGATGCGTGATCCCGGCCCGATCAATTTGCTCGTCATGGATTGCACCAACAAACTTGGTCTGCGCGGCACCGCACAGTGGGACGAAACATTTTCAACCCAATTGCAAAACCCCTACTTTCCCTGCCTGAACACGCATGACGGCAATGACGAAAACGCCAGCCGCCTGATGATGACGCTGGACACGCAACAGTTCAGCACACCGTGGCAGAGTTTTGTACCGCTCGTCGGTCAATCGCTGGCGGAGGCATTTGGGCATTATCTGACACAATCTGAGCAGCAACCAACATTACTCTCCCTGGCCGCCGATGACACACAAGCCGCCGCACTCTTTCTGCAAGCGATGCCGGGGTCCGAAGATGCCGATGCCGACGGCTGGAACCGTCTGACCCATCTGTTCGGTACGCTCAGCGGCCGTGAGTTGCTGGGGCTGGACCCGGCACAATTGCTGACGACACTGTTTCCCGAAGAGCTCATCAGCCTGGCACCGGGACAGGCCCTGCACCATGCGGGTGAGCGCGATTGGGAAAAGGTCAGAAACATGCTCCGCACCCTTGGTAAGCAGGAAGTCGATACGATCCTACGCGAACATGGCGCAGTCGTGATTCACGATGAACTGAGTAATCAGGAGTACCGCTTCGCCCCCGAAGAGGCACTGGCGCTGTTCACCGATAACGGCGTGAGTGATTCAGACGCAATGCCCAAAAACCAGGGGCAGACGCTGCATTAAAAGAACAACAAACCTCGGCGGCAGCTCACGCTGCACGGTTTTCAATCCCGGGCGCGGAGGACCTTTCCGGGGTTCATGATCCCCTTCGGGTCCAGCATCTGTTTGAGCTGACGCATCAGCGCCAGGCTGCCGCTCGGCCCGTGCTGTTCCAGCCAATCCATTTTAAGCTGACCGATCCCGTGTTCGGCCGCGATACTGCCACCCAAGCGGACAACGATGTCATAGACAATCCGGTTGGCTGCCTCACTCCGGGCAATGAGCGCGGTATTCTGCGCCTTGTCTGCATGCGATAGATTGAAGTGTAGGTTGCCATCGCCGATGTGGCCAAAGGCCACGATGCGAATTCCCGGAAATGCGTTCTCCAACGCTGCCGAAGCATCATTCAGAAACACCGGAATCTTCGAAATCGGCAGGCCGATGTCGTGCTTGATCGAAACGCCTTCGCGCTTTTGCGCCTCAGCCAGCCCCTTGCGGATCGTCCACAGCGCCAGCTGATCAGCAGCATTGACTGCCAGCAAACCGGGCGCCACACCCTGCTGGACGCAGGCGCGTCGCCAGGCATCCAGCATTGCATCCAGAAAACCCGGATCGTGAGCAACCACTTCGATCATGAGCGCCCAATGGTCGGGCCACGCGGCCGCCGCAGGCAAACGGGCATCAGGTAAATGCTGTTGCACCAGCGCCAATGTTTGCGCCGACATCAGTTCAGACGCTGTTTGCGCACCGGCAAAAACCGACTGCGCCAGTTCGTGCGCACGCACAGCACGATCGGCATCCGGCAAATTCAGCCAGATCAGGGCACGCGTCGCAGGGCGCGGATAGAGCTTCATGGTCGCCGCCGTAATAAGGCCGAGCGTTCCTTCCGCGCCGATAAACCACTGCTTCAAATCAAAGCCGGTATTGTCCTTGCGCAAACCACCAAGCTTGGACCAGACCCTGCCATCAGGCAGCACCACTTCCAGGCCCAGGCAAAGTTCACGCGTCATGCCATAACGCAAGACCTGCAAGCCGCCCGCATTGGTAGCCAGAGTGCCGCCCAGCGTACTCTGATGCCCGGCACCCAAGGTCAGCGGATACAGACGGTCAACGCTTTCGGCCGCCGCCTTCAGATCATCCAGCGTTACGCCCGCTTCGGCTGTAATACTAAAATTACCGGCGTCGACTTCGCGCACACGGTTCATACGCGTCATGGCGACAACGACGGCTTTACCAGTCTCGTCCGGGGTGGCGCCACCGCACAACCCTGTATTACCGCCCTGCGGCACAATCGGCGTTTCCGTCGCCATACAGCGGCGCACGATCTCGGCAACCTCTGCCGTGCTTTCCGGAAAAACAACAGCCAGTGCCCGCCCATGATAACGACCGCGCCAATCGTTCAGGTAACCCGCTTGTGCTGCCGGATCCGTGATAACCCGATCGGCGCCGAGAAGCTGCTGCAACTGCACGATCAGACGCTGGTTCATCGTCAATTGATACTGCTTGAGGTCATCGGCTCGGCATAGAGATCATGCTCATCGGCATCGACGATGCGCACAGCGATCCGATCTCCTGGCGTGCAATCGGTAAAACCCATGACCTGAACAACGCCGTCAATATCCGGTGCCTCTCGCCAACTACGTCCGATAGCGCCCTCTTCATCCACGTCATCGATCACGATGACTTCTTCATCACCGATGCGTTGGGCAAGTTTTTCGGCCGAAATATCAGACTGGAACTGCATGAGGCGCATACGACGCGATTCACGTTCTTCATCCGGGACCGGATCGGGCAGTTCGTTGGCTGTTGCGCCTTCAACCGGTGAATAGGCGAACGCGCCAACGCGATCCAGTTGTGTGGCTTCGAGAAAACCGAGTAGCTCCTGAAAATCGGCTTCCGTCTCACCCGGAAAACCGGTAATGAAGGTGGAGCGGATGACGAGTTCGGGGCAAATCGTGCGCCAGGTTTCAATGCGCTTCAACACGTTCTCGGCCGAGGCCGGACGTTTCATGGCCTTGAGAATACGTGGACTGGCATGCTGGAACGGAATATCCAGATACGGCAGGATTTTGCCTTCGGCCATCAGTGGAATGATGTCATCAACGCTGGGATAGGGATACACATAATGCAAGCGCACCCAGATGCCAAACTCGCCGAGCGCTTCACACAAGGCCTTGAGCTGTGTCTTGACCGGACGGCCTTCCCAGAAGCCCGTCCGGTATTTGACGTCAACGCCATAAGCGCTGGTATCCTGCGAAATGACCAGAACTTCTTTCACCCCGGCTTTGGCCAGTGCTTCAGCCTCCTTCAATACGTCGCCGATTGGGCGCGAGACGAGATCACCGCGCAGTGATGGAATGATGCAGAAGGTGCAACGATGGTTACAACCCTCGGAAATTTTCAGATAGGCGTAATGTTTCGGCGTAATACGTACGCCCTGTGGTGGCACCAGATCGGTATACGGGTCATGTGGCATCGGCAGATGCGAATGCACGATCGTCATCACCTCTTCCAGGGCATGAGGTCCGGTGACGGCCAGTACATCAGGGTGCGCCGTCTGAACGACCCCTTCACGCGCACCCAGGCAGCCGGTCACAATGACCTTGCCGTTTTCGCGCAGTGCTTCGCCGATAGCATCTAACGATTCTTCAACGGCCGAATCGATGAAACCACAAGTGTTCACGACGACCAGATCGGCACCGGCATAATCACCGACGACTTGATAACCCTCAGCACGCAAGCGCGTGAGGATACCCTCGCTATCAACCGTGGCCTTGGGGCAGCCCAGACTGACCATGCCCACTTTGGGCGGATGTATTTTCGTTGTCATGGCCGTCATTTTACCAATGCTGCGCCCGCCGTCAGCTTCACCGCATCGAGATACACCTGTCTCAGCCCTATGGCAGGGCTTTCTCTGCCTGCCAACCGCCTCCCAGCGCCTTGAACAGATCCACGCCCGCCAGCAATCGCGCCGCACGATTTCTCACATAAACCAGATTTGCTTCGTTGGCCACGCGCTGAGATTCGAGCACATACAGGTAATCGGCATACCCGTTCTGATAGCGCACAATAGCGATTTGCTGAGCCTTCCCCGATGCCTTGACCTGTGCGGTCAAATAACGTTCGGCTTCGCTGGTCTGTTGCACGGATGCCAGAGCATCACTGACTTCGCCAAAAGCGGCTCTGACGGTTTTGACATAGTTCGCAAGCGCTTCCTGCTGTTTACCTTTGGCCGTATCCAGTGCGCCGGTCAGCGCACCGCCGGTAAACAGCGGTTGCACCAGACCCAGCGTTGCAGCCCAGATTGCGCCGTTCGCCCCGAGAAAATTACTGAAACCAACGCTTTGCGCGCCATACAGACCTGTCAACGAGAATGACGGGAAAAAATTCGCCTTGGCAACCCCGATCTGGGCGTTCGCAGAAACCAGCAGCTCTTCAGCCTTCCGGACATCGGGCCGGGCTTCTAGCAACTCGGACGGTATCCCCGCTGGTGGCACCGGTGGAATTGGCAGCGCCGTCACGTCGGCCGACGCAATACTCAAATTCAGCTTGCCGGTCAAAACGCCAAGCTGGTTCTGTGCCACTGCGCGCTGACGGACAAACTCGGCCTGGGTCGCCTGCAAACTGGCCAATGCGGCTTCAGCCTGGTTGATATCCAGTGGCGACACCAGACCACCGGCGAAGCGAGCCTGAACGATACGCAGACTCTCGCGCCGTGTGTGAATCGAATCCTCGGTCACCCTGATCTGCGCATCCAGCGACCGCAGATTGATATAAGCCCGAACGACGCTCCCTTCCAATACAAGTTGCACGGTATCACGATCAAAGACGCTGGCCTTGACCTGAGCATCGGCTGACTCTACCGAACGGCGCACCTGTCCCCAGAGATCCAATTCATACGACAGGCTGGCATTGCCCACGAAGTTATTGTCCATATAGGTCAGGCCAGTACCCGATGCGGCAGGGCCTTTGGAAGCCCGCGTGCCGCTGCCATTCAGCGACAGGCTCGGGTACTGTGCTGCACCCGCCTGCATGGCCAATCCCTGTGCCTGGGCAATACGCGCCACGGCCATCTGCAGATCGGCATTATTAGCCAGCGCGAGCGCAACAAGCTCATTGAGCGTCGCATCGTTAAACAGCCGCCACCAGTCCTGCTGCACGGTTTGCTGAGCATTGGCGCTGATGGCCGCACCAGAAGCGGCCGCATTGTATTGGCCCGGTAGCGTCATCGCCGGGCGAACGTAATCCGGCCCCACCGTACAGGCCGTCAGTCCCCATGCCCCCAGCAACGGTAACAGGATGCGATATTTACTCATGCGGCACCTCCTGCGATGCTTCGCCCGGAAATAGATCACGCTTGCGTGTGCGCCCTGCCAGCCAAGTGTAGAACATCGGCACAAAAATGGTGGCAATGAAGGTGGATGCCAGCATCCCGCCGAAAACGCCGGTACCCATCGAACGACGCGCCGCGGAACCGGCACCCGTTGAAATGACCAGCGGAAAAACCCCCAGAATAAAGGCCAGCGAGTTCATCACAATCGGCCGGAAACGCAGGCGCGCTGCCTGCAAGGCGGCATCCATGGGTGCCACACCCTCCGCTCGCTTCTGAGCCGCAAATTCCACGATCAGAATCGCGTTCTTGGCCGACAGCCCTACCAGAACGACCAAGCCGATCTGGAAATAGATGTCACTCGGCATACCGCGTAGCAGCACCGCAAATAGTGCGCCAAACAGCGCAAAAGGCACACTGAGAATCACGGCCAGCGGCAGCGACCAGCGCTCATACTGGGCCGCTAAAATCAAGAAAACCATGATGATGCCGAACGCAAACGCAATGCCGGATGTATTCCCTGCACGAATCTGCTGAAACGCCTGACCTGACCAAGCCAACTCATACCCCGCCGGCAGAGTTTTTTCTGCCGTTTCGACTACCGCCTGAATAGCCTCGCCAGAGCTGACACCGGGCTGCGCATTGCCCAGAATTTTGGCGGATAGATAGCCATTGAAGCGTTCAAGCTGCTCAGGTCCAACAACCGGCGTGGTCCTGACCAACGCAGATACCGGCACCATGGCGCCCGACGAGGCACGCACATAGATTTGACCTATATCATTCGGGCGCGCACGATAAGGCGCGTCTGACTGCATCTGCACCCGGAAAGTGCGGCCACTGATGTTGAAATCATTCACATACAATGAACCCAGCGTGGCCTGAAGACTTTGATACGCATCCGCCACGGTAATACCGAGTGAGGCAGCTTTGGCCTCATCCACTTCAACATGAATCTGCGGCGAAGTCGGCCGGAAGAAGGTATTGATCCCGGTCAACTCAGACCGCTGCTTCAACGCCTCCACCATACTGGCGGTCACCTTGGCGAGGTTCTTGACTGACGCATCACCACGCGCCTGCACATAGAACTCAAAGCCACCGGCCGAGCCAATACCACGGATGGCTGGTGGATTGAACACAATCGCCATGCCGTCACGCAGGGTCATGCCCAACCCCGTGAAAATTTTGGCCAGCGCATTCGAGTCCTGTTCACGCACCGACCAGTCCTTGAGCGGAATAAAAACCGTACCGGCGTTACTGCGCATCCCGCCACCGATGATGTCGTTACCGGCGATCACAAATACTTTATCCACGGCGGGGTTTTTAACCAGATTCTCCTGAAAACCAAGACCGGCCTTTTCCGTACGCTGTAAGCTCGCGCCATCCGGCAATGCCAGCGCACTGATCAGATAACCCTGATCTTCCGGTGGCACAAAGCCACCCGGCACCAATCGGTACAGCAACAGACACGCGACGATCACTGCGCCAAAAACGGCCGTGCCGATCTTCCGGTGATGCAGGGTTTTGGCAACAATATCGGTATAACGCGTCGTGAATCGGGCAAAGGCCTCGTTAAACGGACGGAAGAATTCAGGGGGTTCCTCATGCTTGTTACGCAGCAACACACCACACAAAGCGGGCGTCAGCGTCAGTGCCACGATCCCGGATAAAGCTACGGCAATCGCCACTGTCACGGCAAACTGCTGATAGAGCTTGCCGGCAATACCGCCGAGAAAAGCCACCGGAATAAACACGGCGCACAACACCAGTACAATCGCCACAACAGCGCCAGAAACTTCGTTCATCGCGACAACTGCTGCCTGTTTGGGGGGAATATGTCGCTCAGCGATCAGCCGCTCGACATTCTCCAACACAACGATGGCATCATCCACCACGATACCGATGGCCAGCACCATGGCAAAAAGCGTTAATGTATTGATCGAAAAACCGCACAGCCACAAGCCGGCAAATGTCCCGATCAGTGATACCGGCACTGCAATCAACGGAATCAGCGTTGCTCGCCAGTTCTGCAGGAACAGGAAAACCACTGCCGCAACAAGAATCATTGCCTCGCCCAGGGTATGGACAACCTCACGAATCGACGCATTCACGAACTTGGTCGTATCGAAAGGCACGACATAATCCACCCCGCTCGGGAAGCGTTTTTTCAACTCCTCCATCTTGTTCCGGACTCGCTCGGCTGTTTCCAGCGCATTCGCGCCCGATTGCAGAAAAATGCCTACACTGGAAACCGGGTTGCCCAGCAAGGTCGTATTCGCATCATAGTTGGCAGCGCCCAGCTCGATCCGGGCCACATCCCTGAGACGCAGGGTGCCAAGGGGACCACTGGAGCGGATCACAATATTGCCGAACTCCTCCGGTGACGTCAGCCGCCCTTTGGCGGTTACCGTATACGTCAGTTGCTGGCCCTGTGTGGCTGGTTCCTGCCCGATCTTCCCTGCGACGTTTTGCCGGTTCTGGGCGTTGATCGCTGCAGAAATGTCGGCGGTCGTCACGCCCAGTTGCGCCATTTTATCTGGGCGCAGCCAGACGCGCATCGAGTAATCCTTGGCCCCGAAAATCGTGGCGTCACCGACACCGGGAATCCGCTTCAATTCATCGAGGATATTGATCAACACATAGTTAGAAAGATAGAGCGAATCACGGCTCTTGTCCGGCGAAAGAACCGTCGAAACCAGCAGAATGTCGTTGGAACGTTTCTGCACCGTCACACCGAACTGCCGCACAATGTCCGGCAGGCGTGACTCGGCGATTTTCACCCGGTTATTGACGTTGACTGTGGCGATGTCGACATTGGTGCCGACTTCAAATGTCGCCGTAATCGTCAATGCACCATTCGATGCTGCTGTCGCGTTAAAGTACAGCAGGTTGTCAATACCGGAAAGTTGCTCTTCAATCGGCCCGGCAACCGTACGGATCAGCGTTTCGGTAGAGGCCCCCGGATAGTTGGCGGAAATGATGACCGTCGGCGGTGCAATGTCCGGATAATGGGAAATCGGCAAAGCGCGTAGCGCCATCAATCCGGCCAGAACGATGGCAATCGAGATCACCGAAGCAAAGATCGGACGGTGAATGAAGAAACGTGAAAACACGAGCAGCCCCGATCCGGATTATTTGGCGGTTGCCGATGCACCGGCAGCCGATGGTGTGGTCGGCGATTCCACCACGGCTGCAGCGGGTCGGATCTTGACGATATTGTCCACAATCACCTTCATACCGGGACTAAGTCCGTCCAGAATGACCCAATCCTTACCGAGCCAGAAACCCGGCTTCACAGGCGTGGCGGCGGCTTTTCCTTGACCATCCATGACCCAGACAGAAAAACCGCGCTCTGATTGAATCACTGCAGCCTGCGGCACAAGATAGACATTTTCGAGCTTTCCGGTACTAATGCGCGCACGCAGAAACTGGCCCGGCAACAAACGCTGATCGGGGTTATCAAAGCTCGCACGCAACTGCTGCGTGCCGAGTTTCGTATCGATATATGTTGCCTGGAAATTGATCTTGCCGGTTTCGGGGTAAACGCTGCCATCGCCCAGAATCACCTGCACAACGGTACCGGCATCCGGACTCAGGCGGCCGCCCGGCAGCGTTGCCGTATCCGCCTCCGCCAGACCAAAGCGAACCCAGATTGGATTAACCTGATGGATACCCGTCAGCAAGCCACCATCAGCGCTGGTCGTAATGAGGTTCCCTTCCGAGAAATTTGCGCGACCGGCCACGCCATCCACCGGTGCTCTCACCGTGGACCACTCCAGATTCAATTTGGCAGCTTTCAGATTCGCCTGAGCAATCTCATCCGCCGACACGGCGTCGTCCATCTCTTTACGACTGACTGCCTGCTGCGCAAAAAGTTTTTTCAGCCGCGTTGCTTCCCGCGCTGTTTGCGCAGCGCGCGCCTGCGCTTCCTCCAACGCAATCTGATAAGGCGCCGGGTCAATCTGGAAAAGCGGTTGCCCAGCTTTGACGGATTCGCCCTCCTCGTACAGACGCTTCAGCAGAATCCCGCCAACGCGAGCGCGCACTTCGGTTTCTTTCGATCCTTCGGCCTGCGCCATCACCTCAATCACATTGGGCACAGTGGTCGGCTCAACGGCCAGCACAGTCACCGGAATCGGTGGCGGCGCCTTCGGCATCTTCTGCCAGATGCCCCAGCCCAGCCAGGCAAGCACCGCTACAACGATTACCGCACCCCAGACCAGCGTTCGACGGCGGTTCTCCGCCCACTGCACGCGCCACCACGCCAGAGCACGCTGACACTCGGGCCGCTCGGTCAATACCCGGCATTTCGGTGCAAGAGCTGCGAACTGTTGATCCAGCCAGATTCTGATACGGGGGGGCTTGCGCGACATACAGAGCCTTCAACGCGGGAGACGTAAATCGCCAATTATATACATTTCTGTATGTATGTATAATGGTACGCAGAATATATTGTCCTGACGACATAGGCAGAACGATGGCTCGTAAAACCAAGGAAGAAGCACTCACCACGCGCGCCCATATTATTGACGCCGCCCGCCGTGTCTTTCACGCGGAAGGCGTCAATCGCTCGACACTGGACAAAGTCGCTCAAGCGGCAGGGGTTACCCGCGGCGCAGTGTACTGGCACTTCGCCAACAAAACGGAGCTTTTTCTGGCGGTCAAACAAACCTATATGTGCGAGTTCGACCGCCTGCAGTCGCTGCTCGACGAGGAAGAAGCGCCACTGGATGCCATGACGCGCTATTTGCAAGCCCTCTTCGCTGTTCTGTTGGAGAATCAAACCGCGCGTGAAACCTTCGAGATTATTCTGCTACGTTGCGAATACGTCGAGGAATTTCATGAAGTACTGCAGGTGATCACCCAGCCGTGCACCAACATTCTTTCAGCCTATGAACGGCTATACCGTGCAGCCGCCGCCAATCAGCAACTCAAGCCCGGGCTGGACCCGGATCTCCTGGCATTGGACACGATGGCATTCGCCATAGGCACCATACGGGCGATTCTATCTGGACAACTGATCGATCTATACCGGGGAAAAACCGGACAACTGATTCAGGCGCACATGGCGCTACGCCGCGCCTAATCTTTGCCAAGCCCATAAAAAAACGCCGCAGGGGTTTTAACTGCGACGTTTTTTGCGACTAACGCTGGCGCGTTATTTATTGATGCCTTGGAATATATTGCGTGCCTGTGTCTGGATCTGCGACTGCATGTTCTGAACCATCTTCTGGCTCTGATCCATATAGGTTGACATCAGGGTCTGCATGGCCGGCCCTTGGAAATTCAAAAATTGCGACCAGAGATCGCTGCTATTGCTGTTACCCTGCATCTTCTTCTGGAAATCTACAAAAGCCGCCATATTCGTTTCCAGATACTGCCCCAGCACCGACTGCATGGCGTTGCCATAGAAGCGGATCATTTGCGACAAGACCTCGCTGCTGAAAATCGGCATACCGCCGCTCTCTTCTTCCAGAATGATCTGCAGCAGAATAGCGCGGGTCAGATCATCACCGGTTTTAGCATCCACAACGGTAAAGTTTTCATGCTGCAGCACCAATTCCTTGATATCTGCCAGTGTGATGTAGGCGCTGGTGCGGGTATCGTACAAACGGCGATTCGGATATTTCTTGATCAAGCGTTGCGTTTCAGTCATGCGATCACTACCCCGGTGTGTCTTGTCGAGCAATATGGTCAATTATCGGAACTCACGGAATCTGCCGCCCCGTTTTGCGATGCATTATAAAACCAAAAGCCCTGTCGAGTAAACGCGACAGGGCTTTTAAATCAACAGGATGCAATCAGCATACGAAGCTGACGCACCCCAGGATGGCCGTATTACTGATAGTACAGACCACCATTGATGTTCATCGTGGCGCCGGTGATGAAACCTGCCAGATCAGACGACAGATACACGGCGAGACCAGCGATTTCTTCCGGCTTGGCCAGACGCTTCATCGGCACGGTGTCGACAATGCTTTGCAGAATGTCTTCACGAATCGCCATCACCATCTTGGTAGCGACATAGCCCGGTGCAATCGCGTTCACGGTCACGCCCTTGGTCGCCATTTCGGCAGCCAGCGCCTTGGTGAAACCAATCACACCGGCCTTGGCAGCCGAATAGTTGGTTTGGCCGGCCTGGCCTTTGACACCATTCACCGACGAAATATTGATAATGCGGCCCCAACCCTTTTCCGCCATCTTGGCAGCAAACGGGTTGGTCACGTTATAAACGCTGTTCAGATTGGTGTTGATCACAGCATTCCACTGACCTTGATCCATCTTGGTGAAGAACTTGTCGCGGGTGATACCGGCGTTATTGATGAGAACATCCACCACACCACCGGCCAGTTTTTCCGCTTCGGCAGCAGCTGCAACGCACGATTCGTAATTGCTCACGTCACAAGCAACCGGAATAAAGTTGGTAAAGCCTTCGGCTTTCTGCTCAGCCAACCAGGCATCCTTGTCGTCAAATTCGGGATGATAAGCGGCGACGACCTTATAGCCGGCCTTGTCGAAAGCCTGACAGAATGCGGTACCGAGGCCACCCATGGCGCCGGTGACAAATGCGATGTGCTGAGTCATGTGAATCCTTTCGGAGAGGAGTAATCAGGGAGAAACTGACGGCTGAGCGGTGCCGAAATGACCCGCTTCGCAATAAGTTTATCCCGACTGATTGCGCACTGCAACAATTGTTTCCTAAATGTACTGAACGTGCTTCAGGTTCGCAGAGTCTCCGGCCTCAGAGTGCGCGCGGATTAACGCGCTTTGACGTACCGACCCGGTGCAGCTTCGATTACCGCATGGTTTTTGCCGCCCAAAGCCTTCGGGGCTGCTTTCTCACCGCCTTTATGCGTGGCCAACCATGCCGCCCAATCCTGCCACCAGCTCCCAGGCTGTTCCTGTGCCGTCTCCAACCAATGAGCAGCATCGCCGTTCAGATCACCATCGACCCAGTAATTTCGACGGTTCTTGCTTACCGGATTGATGACACCGGCAATATGCCCACTGGCACCGAGCACAAAGCGATGCGGCCCGGGCAACAAACGCGTGACGAGATAGGCCGTCTGCCAAGGCACGATATGGTCTTCCCGTGCCGCAAAAAGGTAAGTCGGCGCCTGGATTTGTCCCAGATCGACCGATTCGCCACAAATTTTCAGCTCTCCCGGAATACGCAGTTTGTTTTCCAGGTAGGTGTTACGCAGGTACCAGCAGGCCATCGGCCCCGGCAGCCCGGTGGAATCGGCGTTCCAGTAAAGAATATCGAAGGCTGGCGGCGTATTGCCCAGCAGATAGTTACCGGAAACGTACGGCCAAATCAGATCATTCGGGCGTAGCGATGAGAACATCGTCGCCAGTTCGCGCCCTTCAAGGATACCGCCTTGCCCCATGGCGGCTTCGCGCGCCACCACCGAAGCGTCATCGACAAAAAGATCGATATCACCGGTATCGGCAAAATCAAGCATCGTGGTTAACAGGGTCAGCGATGCGGCAGGCTGCTCACCACGTGCTGCCAGTACAGCCAACGCCGACGATAGCAGCGTGCCGCCGATGCAGAAACCGAGCATGTTCATCGTCTTGCTACCGGAAATAGCCTGCACCACCGGAATTGCAGAAAATGGCCCGAGTTCCAGATAGTTTTCCCAGCTTCGCTTCGCATCCTCCTTGCCTGGGTTCTTCCAGGAAATCAGAAAGACCGTATGACCTGCTTCCACTGCATAACGGACCAGTGAGGACTCCGGTTGCAGATCCATGATGTAGAAGCGGTTGATGCACGGCGGCGTAATCAATAGCGGCCGCTTTCCGACTTTGGCAGTCAGTGGCGCGTACTGGATGAGCTGGATCAACTCATTTTCATAGATAACCGCGCCCTCGGTGGTCGCCAGATTCCTGCCGACCTCAAACGCAGTCTCATCCGTCGTACTGATACGCCCCTTGGCCAGATCACGAAGCATATTGTTGATGCCTTCCGTAATCGACTTGCCTTCGGTCGCCAACGCCTTCTGGATCACCTCCGGATTGGTCGCCGCAAAATTGCTCGGTGACAGCGCATCAACAAATTGCCCCGTTAGAAAACGTACGCGAGCAGCTTCCTTACCGTTCTCCGACGGCAGACTATCGGCCAGTTGCGTTAGAAAACGGCTGTTCAAGACATAGGCCTGACGCAAGTAATCGTAAACCGGACTCGAGGTCCAGGCATCCGACGAAAAGCGACGATCCTTAATGACTTCAGCTACGACCGGTGTGCCTTTCGCATCCTCCGGCTGTTTCAGCATCTGCGCCCAGAGCGTTTTATGCGCGGCCATCAGATCGGCGACCAACGGTTGCACTTTTTCCAGTGGCGGCATCCGGGCTTCAAGCGATTTCGCACCAGATGGCATCTTGTCCTGCAAAAAACGAGTATAGGTCTCGGTCAGCGCCTCAATCTGCTTGGGCAGATCGGCAATACCCTGCATACCCGGCCAGAACGGCGATTGAAAATTCATCATGCGTGCCCCCCTCCAATCAACCACTGTACGCCCTGAATCGACAACACGCCGAGCAGGATCATGCCCATTTGCACCGCTGTCGCTTTGATCTCCGCACGCTTATGCAGCCCGGGAATCAGATCGGCGATGGAAACATAAATCAGGCTGGAGGCAGCCAGCCCCAGCAAAATCGGCACCCAGAGCGCCATACCGGAAAAGAGCAGATACGCCAGCACGGCGCCCGTCAGTGTGGCGATACTGGCCAGCAGACTGAGCATCACCGCCTTGACGCGACTGAAACCGGAGTGAATCAGGATGACGAAATCGCCGGTTTCCTGAGGGATCTTGTGCGCAATAATGGCCAGCGCCGTCACGATACCGATCTCGATGCCCCCCATAAAAGCGGCCGCAATCAGAACACCATCGACAAAGTTGTGAACTGCATCGCCCAGCAGAATCAACCAACCGGATGCACGCGTGGCATGGCTGTGCGGCGGATGCTCGTGAACCTCGCAATGATGCTCATGGCAGTGCCGCCAGAGCACCAGTTTTTCAAGAAGAAAGAAAAACAAAATGCCGCCCAGCACCGTCGCCAACACCGTATGAACGCTGTCCGCATGCTCCAGCGCATGAGGTAACAGGTCCAGAAACACGGCACCGAGCATGGCACCGATGGCATACGACACCATGATCGGCACAATACGCGGATGCGTGGCCAGCGACATGATTAACGACACCACCGTCGCCACGAAAGACCCGCCAAGGCACATCAAAATAATCCAGGTCAGCGGAGAAAAAGTCATGGTTTTTTATCTGGCGGCGATAGGGTCAGACATTATAGGACGCTCCGGCGGTAAACCAATCAATCCAGCCAGATCAGCGACGCCATGCGCCCCGTCACCGGGTTGCGGCGGTAGGAATAGAAACGTTCAGGTAACGATACCGTGCACAGATCGCTGGCCGTAATGTCATCAATACCCAGCCTGCGAAGCATGTCCGACGCCAGACCCGGCAAATCGGCCAGGTACTTGCCATGAGATTCCGGATGCGGTTCAAAATGTATCCGGTGCCCCTGGTCAAGACAGGTGAAGGCGTCAACGACATCCGGCCCCACTTCAAACGCCTTTGGGCCAATCGCCGGGCCCAGCCACACGCGCAAATCGCCCGGCATCATACCGGGCGGGTTCAGCATGGCTCCTGCTAGCGCCTGCAATACCCCGGCAGCCAAACCACGCCAACCCGCGTGTGCGGCGCCGACCACACGCCCCTGGCGATCCGCCATCAGCACCGGCAGACAATCGGCCGTCATAATGGCGCAGGCCAAACCACGGCGTTGCGTCATCACCGCATCGGCTTGCGGTCGTGAATCTGCCATGAACGCGTCAAGCCGGCACACCGTTGTACCATGCACCTGGTTCAACCAGAGAGGCGTTGCGCCAATCGCTGTCGCCAAACGCTGTCGATGCGCCTCAACACGGGCGGGGTCATCACCTACATGATCGCCCAGATTGAAGCTGCCAAATCGTTGCGCGGACTGCGGCGCAATACCGCATTCGGTTTGCAATGCCTTCACGCCAGCGGGCAGCGCCCAATTCGGCACAAATGCAGGCAAATCGGCCAACAGCATCGTCAGGCGTCTGCCGCCAGATCGCGCAGTTCTTCCAGTAACTGCACCATGTCAGCAGGCGCCTGCGCCGTCCAGCGCATCGCTTCACCGGTCTCGGGGTGGATCAGGCCAAGTTGGCGGGCATGCAGCGCCTGGCGGCCGAAGTGCGCCGCCGC